>NZ_JBANRO010000011.1:0-146892 GCF_037154115.1 Alteraurantiacibacter palmitatis
CCATCACGCCCAGCGATGGGCATCATAACGGCTCAAGGCTCTACTCGTAGCTGGTAGAAACTTCGGGCTCAGACCAAGTTACATGAACTTCCACGATGAGTTGTGTTCCGTTTTCCGTGACGAGGACGACGTCCGGAACTATGCTGCCTAGTCGCTTTTCTAACTTAGCGTGTGCGAACGTGTACACTTTAGCAGGGCTGACAATCTCAGTCTGTCCATGGTGTTCTGCGATGATCGGCGGAATTGTCAGTCGCCTTTCCCGCTCGAGAACTTCTTTCGCCCAAAAATGCGCATTGGTCTCTACAGCGTAGCTGCAAGAGACGGTTTTACTATAGTGCGCGAAATGGTGGAGCTGTTTCGATCCCTTTTTGGCGACGAGAGGACGATCACATGCAGGGCAACGGCAATCACAACGTAGCCCACTCGGTACATCGGACACGTGAACTGTCCGCCCGTCTTGCGCCAGGCCGTAGACGAGTTCGTCCGAGAAACCCGTAAAGGGCCGGTGATCCTTAAATCCAAAAGGATTGCCGTCTTGCATTTGGAATGGCCGCTTCCCTTCTCGTGCAATTCATGCGCGCATTCATATCAGACTGCCGAACCGCTATAAATCTCCACCTGCGGTTATCTTAGCTGATCCGATCTCACTGTGAATCCAACATTGCTAGAGCGCAGATAGAGTAAGAGCCAAGCCTGGAACGGGCGGATCGCCCGGGCTTGAGAGAGAGCGCCTGGGCGCTGTCCGCCCTTCCTGCTCTCCTGAAAGACATCATCAATGGCGAACCATCTTGCCGACGCCGCGCATCGCGCCGCGCCATTTGCACAGCACTGCCCATTCGACGCCCACGCAAAAGCTGTTCTCAGTGTCGCTCACTCGATCCTCCCGCTGATCGAAACCGGAAAGACAGTCGATATCCCCGCTTTGCGGGAGGCGATGGTCTCCGCTTTCGGGAGGTCTGACGCCGAAGGGGCCTGGGACTGGAAGGCCGCCTATGAAGCGTGCGAAGCCGCACAAATCCTGTTCTTGCGTCGCTACGGGACTGCGCTCACGACCCGCGCAGGCTCATCTGCTCACATGCTGGCAATGATCGAACGCGTCGCATCGCTCCTCCCGACCCACACCAGGCGCTCGGAAACGAGCCAGGCTCTCCAGCAATATTCGACCCCCGCTGGCCTTGCCTATGTTGCGGCGGTCGCCGCTTCCTCGGAAGCGCATGACACCGTTCTCGAACCGTCGGCAGGTACGGGAATGCTTGCAGTCCACGCAGAGCTTGCCGGGGCCAGTCTTGTTCTCAACGAATTCGCCGAAGGAAGGATTGCGCTGCTCAGGAGGCTGTTCCCCGGTCCTTTGGTGGGGAACCACGATGCTGCATCGATCGACGATCGTTTGCCTGTTTCAGTGCGCCCCACCGTCATTCTGATGAACCCGCCGTTTTCGGCAGTCGCCCATGTCAACCGAACAATGCGCGATGCGGCGCTAAGGCACATTGCATCTTCACTTGCCCGGCTTGCGCCGGGTGGCCGGTTAGTCGCGATCACAGGAGCCGGCTGTGCGCCAGATGCTCCTGCCTGGCGGGAAGCTTTTGTTCGTCTGCAGACGAGCGGCACAATAGTTTTCTCAGCCGCAATCGATGGCGCGGTCTACCGCAAGCATGGCACGAGCATCGATACCCGCCTGACCGTGATCGACAAGCTGCCCGCGCCAGACCCCAAGATTATCGCGCCTTGCGCCGGAACGGCAGCTGATACCGCGACACTGTTGGAATGGGTTGAAACGCACGTGCCGCTCCGCGGTCCGGTTGCGCCAACGCCGCCACCGCTTGCGCTCAATTCGATCGGCATCAAGCCTTCGGGCTCAGGGCAGGAGGTTCGGCCAACTCACGCACCAAGTCTGGTTGATCCCGATGCCAGCGAAGTTGCGTACGAAACCGTCGACTGGGCGCCGCCTGAGGGCCAGCTGAGTGAAAGCATCTACGAGCCCTATGCACTGCAATCCATCACCATTCGCGGCGCGCTTCCGCATCCGACGCCGCTGGTGCAGTCGGCAGCGATGGCTTCAGCAGCTCCGCCCCGGCCGCACTACCGCCCCCATCTGCCAGAGCGATTGGTATCGGACGGCATCCTGTCGGACGCGCAGATCGAATCCATCATCTATGCTGGCGAAGCCCACTCAGGCCATCTGGCTGGGGCATGGACCGTCGATGATACATGGGACCTCGTCTCGGCGGCAAATGCGGATAACTCACACGCCGTCCACTTCCGTCGTGGCTGGTTTCTGGGAGACGGCACCGGCGCAGGCAAGGGCCGTCAGGTCGCGGGGATTATTCTCGACAACTGGCTCAAGGGACGCCGACGCGCGCTGTGGCTTTCCGTCTCGGATCGCTTGCTTGAAGACGCCCAGCGCGACTGGTCAGCTTTGGGGCAGGAACGGCTGCTAGTGACGCCCTTGTCCCGTTACCGGCAGGGCACACCGATCAAATTGTCGGAAGGCATCTTGTTCACCACCTATGCGACGCTGCGTTCCCAGGAGCGCGGCGGCAAGGTCAGCCGAGTACAGCAGATCGTCGATTGGCTCGGTCGCGATTTCGATGGCGTCATCATCTTTGACGAAGCGCACGCCATGGCCAATGCGGCAGGCGGCAAGGGCGCACGCGGCGAAGTCGCCGCTTCTCAGCAGGGGCGAGCCGGATTGCGCCTGCAGCATGCGCTGCCCGATGCCCGCATCGTCTATGTTTCGGCAACGGGGGCCACCACCGTCCGGAACCTTGCCTATGCCCAGCGCCTCGGGCTGTGGGGCGGCGAAGATTTTCCTTTCGCATCGCGCGCCGATTTCGTCGCAGCGATTGAGGACGGCGGTGTCGCGGCGATGGAAGTGCTGGCCCGTGACCTCAAGGCGCTCGGCCTTTATGCTGCCAGATCGCTATCGTTTGATGGTGTCGAGTATGAGATGCTCGAGCATCATCTCACGCCCGAGCAGGCCCGCATTTATGACGCCTATGCCGGAGCGTTTCAGGTCATTCACGCCCATCTTGATGCGGCACTCGAGGCTTCCGGTGTCACCAGCGCCGCGCACGGGACTTTGAATGCGCAGGCGCGCTCGGCTGCACGATCGGCCTTCGAAAGCGCGAAACAGCGCTTTTTCAATCACCTCATCACTGCGATGCAGACCCCCAGCACGATCCGCTCAATCGAGCATGATCTTGAGGCCGGACATTCCTGCGTTGTCCAAATCGTTTCAACCGGTGAAGCCCTGCAGGAGCGGCGGCTTGCCGAGATCCCCACTGATGAGTGGGATGACGTTTCGGTCGACATCACGCCGCGCGAGTATGTCTTGGATTATCTAGCACATAGCTTCCCGGTGCAGCTCTACGAACCGTTCACCGACAGCGAGGGCAACCTCGCGTCGCGTCCCGCATTTGACGAAAACGGTAACCCCATCCTCAATCGTGAAGCTTGCCGCGCCCGCGACGCGATGCTTGAACGCCTTGCTGCTCTGCCGCCTGTTCCTGGCGCGCTCGACCAGATCGTCCAGCATTTCGGCAGCGAGATGGTAGCCGAGGTCACGGGACGCTCCCGGCGGATCGTGCCCAAAGCGGTACCCGATGGATCAGTCCGCTTTGCTGTCGAGAACCGTCCGGCATCTGCCAACATCGCCGAAACGCATGCGTTCATGGACGATGTGAAGCGCATCCTCGTGTTTTCAGAAGCAGGCGGCACTGGCCGATCCTATCATGCCGACCTTGGCGTTAAGAACCAGCGTCGCCGCGTCCACTACCTTCTCGAAGCAGGCTGGAAGGCGGACACCGCAATCCAGGGATTTGGCCGCACCAATCGGACCAATCAAAGGCAGCCTCCGCTGTTCCGCCCGGTTTCGACCAATGTGAAAGCGCAGAAGCGCTTCATCTCGACGATTGCCCGGAGGCTCGACAGCCTCGGCGCAATCACGCGCGGCCAGCGGCAGACCGGCGGCCAGAACATGTTCAGCGCCAGCGATAATCTGGAGTCGTTTTACGCACGCGATGCGCTACGGCAGCTCTATCAGCTGCTGGTGCGCGGCAAGGTTGAAGGCTGCTCCCTCGTCCAGTTCGAGACCGCGACCGGCCTTTCACTGCTCGACAGCGACGGCGGTTTGAAGGACGAACTTCCGGGTATCACGACATTCCTGAACCGGATGCTGGCGCTCACCATTGCCATGCAGAACATCCTTTTCGAAGCATTCGAAGACCTGCTTACCGCGCGTATCGAAGGCGCGATTGCCAGTGGCACCTATGAAATGGGCCTCGAAACGCTGCGTGCCGAGAGTTTCTCCGTGTCTGGCCGACAGACCATCTACACCCATCCCGGCACGGGGGCCGTGACGCACTTGCTGACGGTCGAACGCAAGGATCGGATAGAACCCGTATCCTTGCCCAGAGCCCTCGCCATCGCCGAAGATGTGCAAGCCGAACTTCTCATCAACAATCGATCCGGACGCGCTGCGGTCAAGTTGCGCACGCGCAGCCTGATTGACGATGAAGGGGTAGTACATCCGCGGGTCCGGCTCGTGCGACCTTTGGAGGCGACCAACATGCTCGCTGAGGTCTTTTCGGCCAGCCACTGGGATCCAGCCGATCACGACCGCTTTGCCGAGGCTTGGGCAACCGAGCTCGCAGAACTGCCAGAGTTCGAAACGTCGACCCTGCACATGGTCTCCGGCCTCCTGCTGCCGATTTGGCGACGCCTTCCGGATGAATCGACCCGCGTGTATCGGCTTCAGACCGATGCTGGCGAACGGATCATTGGTCGCAAAGTCTCGGCAGCTTGGGTCGCAAGCGTGATTGAGCAGGACCATGCACCGATGGAACCTAGCGATGTGTGGTCGATGTTGTGTTCTGGTGATGCCAAGCTGCACTTGGCCGAAGAGCAGACCTTGGCCCGCGTGCGGGCGATGAACGACTGGCGGATCGAACTGACCGGCTTCAACGATCTTGGGGTGGAGCGGCTCAAATCGATGGGCTTGATCTCCGAGATCGTCTCGTGGAAACTGCGCCTCTACATTCCGACAGGGGCTGTCGGCGTGGATGTGCTCGCCAAGCTGCTGGAGCGATTCCCGATCCAGCAGGTCACGGCGCGCAATGCCGCCTGAAGGAGCCCCGCATGGACAGTCCCGCTACCGAAATCGCCCGCCGTCTCGCTGCCTCAGCAGAGGCAGTCTGCCGCCGCTACTTGTCCAATGGCCGCCGCGAAGGCCGCTATTGGTTGGTTGGCGATGTCCGAAATACGCCGGGGCGCAGCCTTTATGTCCGACTGAGCGCAGGCGCTGACAACCGCGGAGACGCAGGCAAATGGACCGACGCGCAAAGCGGCGACCATGGCGACCTGCTCGACATTATTGCTGCGACCTGTGGCCACACCAGATTGCGTGACACGCTCAATGAAGCCCGCCAGTTTCTAAGCCTTCCCCGGCCCACTGTGATCGACGAGCGCCGGAGGCGGCCAAGCAAAGCTCCGACTGGAACGCCGGAAGCCGCGCAGCGTCTTTGGGCGGCCTCAAGGCCAATCGGCCAGAGCATCGTTATCCGCTACCTCGCCAAGCGCGCGATCAACGATCTGCCGGACACAGGGTCGCTGCGCTTTCATCCGCGCTGCTATTACCGTGCTTCCAAGGACGACGCCCCCGATGTGCGCAGCGCCTGGCCCGCCATAATCGCGGCGGTCACAGATGCAAGCCGCACGATCACAGGCGTGCATCGCACTTGGCTTGACCCAGCCACAGCCAGCAAAGCCGATGTCGCCTATCCCCGCCGAGCGATGGGCCATCTGCTAGGATCAGGTGTCTGGTTTGGTGATCCTGGTCCGGTCATGACGGCAGGTGAAGGCATCGAGACCATCTTGTCTCTACGCCAAGTGATGCCAGCCATGCCGATGGTTGCCGGGCTATCAGCAGCGCATCTTGCTGCGCTCAATCTGCCGACGGATGTACGATGCCTCTACGTCGCCTGCGACCAGGATCCCGCCGGTGAGGGGGCTTTGGCAACGCTGACCGATCGCTATGCTCCTCAAGGCGTCCTCGTGTTGCCTCTCCGGCCTCGCCTGGACGATTTCAACAGTGACCTCATTGTCCACGGCGGCTCGCAGTTGGCTGCATATGTGCGGGTGCAGCTCCGTGCAACCGATGCCGTGCGTTTCATGCTTCGGTGACTGGTTGAGGGCCGGGAAGGGAAGTGTCTGGCGGCAGTCTAATGTAAGACCACCTAGGCTCGGCCCAGTGTCACCGCGCTACCGGCCTTCGGGAGGGGGCGACTGCGGCATCCGGCATAGGCGCCGCAATGGCTGCACTCCACTATTTTCCGCCGGGGCATGTTGCCCCTTTGCATCGCGAAGCAAAATAGCCTCGGCTTCGCCATCCTCCGCTGTGCTCCGGCCGCGCGAGGGCGCGCGGTGCAGGCCCATGCCCGCTGCCGCCGGTCGTCGCCACGAAGGCCGCGAGAAGCGCGGCTCAGGGCACGGAGACCATCATGGACAACGCAACCGATCTTCCCTTTGAAGACACCAACCCCCAACCCGGCTCGACCGCTTATCTCCTTCAGGAAATGCAGCTATACGGCCACCGGCCCTTCGAGGATGAACCCGATCCCAGGCCGCTCCCAGATGCGAGGCTGGCCAGTGGCGCCGTCGCTGACATGTTCGACGGGCTGGTCTCGGCGTTGACTGACACCCGCATCGAACCCGATCTTGAGGACCTGCTTTGGAACCTCGTCAACATCTTCCACCGCGCCGGCGAACGCGTCGAACGGGAGCTTGACGACAATGAGCAAGCGCAAAAGCGACTGCAGCGCGAGCAGGATGGCAGTGAAGTGCGCTCGGTCGAACTTGAGCGCCAGATTGCCGAAGGAATCTCACTCATCGAACGCCGCGACACGATGGAATTCTTCCGCGAAGCAGCCGCCGATCAATTCCGCATCCACGCCCGCAAGGCCTGGTCTCCGCGCTCCGGATCCCGCGTCAACCGCAAGGCCATAACCTCAGCCATCATCGACAGCCGTGACTTCCTCGACAAGCGTGCGCGGGAGAATGCTCGTGTGCTATTGCCTGAAGGCACGCGGATCGCGTTTACCGGTGGTCCCGACTGCAACGATCACGCGGCTATCTGGGATGCGCTCGACCGGGTTCATGCCCGACATGCCGATATGGTCCTGCTGCATGGTGCGACACCGACTGGTGCGGAGCGAGCCGCCGCTTGCTGGGCGGACACGCGCCGTGTCCCGCAGGTGGCCTTTCGCCCCGACTGGAATCGCCATAAGAAGGCGGCACCATTCAAGCGCAACGATCGTATGCTCGAAGCCATACCAGTAGGTCTGGTCGTATTTCCGGGTACCGGCATCCAGGACAATCTGGCAGACAAGGCCCGCAAAATGGGCATTCCGCTTTGGGATTTTCGCCACCGTCAGTGATCGCATCCGCTTTGTCCGTCTGGTGATGTGTGGACGCGACCACGGGGTGTGAGCAACGCCGTTGTGAATAGCAGAAATTGAGCCTGTTTTTTCCAGACCGCTTTCGAGTAAACACGGTTGCCAAGCCGATATTGATCGAGCCAGCCAAATTTTGTTCTAATGATATGTGAACATTGCCCATGCTACACAGCATCTCGCCGCTAGGCTTTGATAAGGCGCTACTTGCTTGCCCCGATCATTCAGCTTCGAGGCGTTGCCTAACTTCGGTGACGAAGCGCGATGGGATGGCCTGACCATACATGAGGTGGATCTCGTGGCGCGCGCGCGTGAATCCAACATAGAAAAGTCGTCGTGCTTCCTTCACCTCGGAAGTCGATGCGCCGTTCCTGGGCAATCTGCCTTCCTCAGCGCCGCAGAGAATGACAACGTCAAACTCGCGTCCTTTAGCGCTATGCAGTGAGGACAGGTTGATCCGGTCAAGACCGCTACCGATGCCGGCAAACTCACTAAGTGGAAAATCGTCAATGTCGCCAGTCGAACCTAGACGTTCGATGAAAGAGTCGAGCGTTTCGACCTCGTCTGCCAGCGAGCGCGCCATCCCGATGCGCGGTCGGATCAGTTCAGCACGCAGGGCAACCAACCAGTCATGCAGCCCAAGCGTTCCTTCTCGACGATCCCACAGCGCGGCAATGACAGCTCGCTGGAATTCAAGGTGATCATCATCGCTCCTAATGACCTCATGGAACAGCCGCGCGCCCTCGCTAATAACGCGACTGACGCGCGGATGCCCCGAACGCCAGCCACCGCAACACCACATTGCGCATTGTTCTAGCCAACGCATTAGGCGGCTTCCGCGAGGATATAGGGCGTTTCCATCGGTACGGATGACGGCGTAGCCGTGCTCGGCCGCAGCCGCTGCGACATCGTCGCCGATAAACTTCGCCTGATAAAGAATAGCGATCTCGCCAAGGTGGAGGTCGGGCCGGCGCGCTTGTATTTCGGGGATTAATTCCTTCACCAAATAGCGCGCTTGACCGGAATACCCCCCGGTACAGGGATGGAAGTAAATCGTCCCTTCGTGCGCACCTTCTGGTGCTTGGTACCCACGCTCTTCGCCGAGCGCATATTCGGACGCTGTGACGATCTGTGACCCGCATCGATAGTTCAGGCCAAGACGCACCGTCTCAACGTCTTCGCGCTCGGACAACTTTCGGAGAAGCTCGGGATTTGCGCCCGTAAAGCCATAGATAGATTGGTCGACGTCTCCGACCGCAAACAGTCGTATGCCGGATTTGAAGCACAGACCCATAACCATGGCATGCAGGGCGCGGCCGAGATCCTGATACTCGTCTACGGCAAGAATGGGATATTTTGCGGCGATCGCCTTTCGTAGCCAATTGTTCTCACGAAGCGCCTTGAGTGCGAGGATCGGCATATCGTCGAAATCGATAACCCCCTTGGCGCGCAAATTTGCTTCGTACGCTTCGACGAGTTGGGTTAACTGCGGGTCTGCGTCTTGCCATTCTGGAACTGATCGATTCAGGAAACGGCGGCGGTGTCGTCCAAGCCGGAGGTCCCAATTTTGAGGATTCTCTGACCCGCCGATGACTTTCGAATGTGCAATTTCAAGTGCAGCGCGCGTCTGGCGCGTCGTAGCGACTGTGAAGTCGTCGGGCAGATCAAGACCCGCAACTTTGGCGTAAGGCAGCAATATCTGCGTCAGCGAGAAAGAATGAACTGTGCCAATGAACACGCGTCTGCTTTGCGCGATGCCAAGCGCATCGAGACGGGTTTCCAGCTCGCGAGCGCATTCGTTATTGTAGGTGATGCAGGCGATCCCACGCGGCTCCTCAACGTCTTCGCTCAGCATGCGGGCAAGCTTGACCGTCAGCGTCTTGGTTTTTCCGCTGCCAGGCCCAGCGAGAAGCACACAGTGGCCAGCAGACTCATAGGCCTGCCATTGCCGCTCGTTGGGCCGCAAATCTTCCGCAGCGCGCACGTAGAGCGTGCGATTAGACAAGGTCGATCACGTGTTCGATTGCATCAGAGACGTAGGATGGAACCTCGAGCCCTGATACGCGCGTAGCAAGACGCTGGGCGAAACGTCCTTTGCCCATCTGCTCCGCCATCTTGATCAGTCGCTTGCGGTCGTAGGTGCTGGGGTCCTCTTCCCAGGCATCGAGCATCGCTTTCCGCTCCGAGCTGAAGTTATGCTCGCGCAGTGTGTCAATCATCGCTTGCGCGTAATCCCCTTCGAACAGCTCAGTCTCAAGGGTGTCCTTGTTCACGAAGATCCCGAAAGCCTCACATTCGTCGAACGACTCTCTCCAGGTCGTCAGCTCGTCGATCTTGGCAACCAATGTATCTGTATCGTCGCCACCACGTGCATCGTTGATGGTCCTCACGAGCTTAAGCGCTCTGTTATAGGCGCGTGGTTTCTCATCGACCTCGTCGTAGTCCGTGATGACCGAAAATGGGATGCCGAGCGCGCACAACAATTTCACATAGGGTTGAAAATTTGTGCCAGCGACTGAGCACACGGTGACACCATGTTCGTCGAGCGAGATTTCAAGTTCCGCAGCGAATGCTGGAATGAGGAACCGCTCAGCATCCCCTTCAACGAGGATCACGCCGCGCGCGAACACGAGCTCGGCGCGGGTCACGTCTAGATAACGAGATAAATCCTCTGCCTCACCCTCTGTGAAATCTATCGCAGCGGTCGAATAGCCCTTGGTTCCCGCGCCAGCCTCGGGGCGGAGCAGGACAAGAGAGTTGAGTGGTGCAACGCTGGCGATATGCGGGGAGTGTGTCGTGAGGATCACCGAAAGGGGGGCAGCATCACCCTCTTCATCGGGTTCATCACTCTCAGAATCTTCATGATCCTTATCGGCATCAACGATCGTCTCGAAAAGGTGCTTGTATACCAGCCGCTGGAGATGGGGATGGAGATGCGCCTCGGGTTCCTCGATGCCTAGCAGCGAGTGATCACGCCGGTTATTCTCAATCAACCTTTGGAGATCGAGCAGCTTTAAGGTGAGAAATATAAGGTTGGCTGACCCGAGACTTGCGTCGGCTACGCCGCGACGCCCTTCATCGATCAAGAGCCGGATTTGACGATTGATTCGGGTGGCATCAGTCGCTGAAAAGCCGAGTGAAGGTTTTACGTCCTGCTTTGGCCCCGCCATCGCGAGGAACAGTCCAGCGATGCGACCCTCCAGCGCTTTGACCTCGTCAAACTCAATTGCCGCCGCGCTCGCTGCGGCGATCTTGTCTCCGATGGCCTTCAGTTCTGCAGCATCGATACCGACAAAGGCGTCTTCGACTAGCGGTTTCAGCGGTGACCGGCGCCAGGCTGCTAAATCGCCCTCTGCATCGCGCAATGCCGGCAGCAAATCCATGGTGATGCGGCGACGAAGGTCATGCCCGAAGCGCTTGGCCTCGCTCTCGCCGCCAAAACTGATAAACGTGAAATCATCATCGCTTGCCGGAGCGCCTTCAAGGCCCGGCTCCGCGCGCAGCTGGTAGGTCAATCTGACGGTGTCAGGGTCATCGTCGAGCCGGAAATCTGTAAGGACCGCGAGGATATCGGCGTCGGCCTCAAAATCCTTAATCTCAACCGAAATGGTAATGGTGGTCTCGGTGTCGATAGCGGCAAGTCCGTCCCAAAAGTCGGCGAGTCCAAGTTGCCGACCGCTATCTGGAAGCGAAGGGTCGAAGATCAGCCGCAAGGCAAAAAGCAGATTGCTCTTCCCGACACGGTTCTCACCGACAATGACGATGTTGCCGCCCAATTTGACATCGAGGTCGCTGAAATTGCGAAAGTTCTGAATCTTGATTCGCGATAGGTACATTGAGCCCGCTCCTGATCCCGGCCAGACTATAGATCAAGCCGCTTCGGTCCAGCGGCAACCGAACAAATCGTCGCCCGAGCGAACGTTTAGCCCTGACGTGACATTTAGCAGTGCATTCGCCAGAGGACTGCAAACGCTGTCGCATCCTAAGATCGACCCACCCCTCTTTGTCGCCCGATTGCGGGTCTCGGATCGCCTTAGCCGTCAACCCCGTGCGGGGTTCGCCCTCCGCTGACGCTGCGGTGACGGCGGCTCCCGGCCCCTCCTTTTGGCGCCATCGGGGATGGTCCCCGACCTTTTAGGAGAACCGACATGGCTACCATCGCAAACCTCACCGTGAAGTCCGACGACAGCTTCGAAGGCACCCTGGCCACCCTGACCGTGTCCGCGCCGATCGCGATCATTCCCAACAATCGCAAGACCAAGGACAGCGAACCCGACTATCGCATCGTCAGCCGCAAGAACGGCTTCGAACTCGGCGCTGGCTGGAAGCGCTTCTCGCAGAACACCGGCGCTGAATATGTCTCGGTCTCGCTCTCGGCTCCCGAATTCGGCACGATCTATGGCAACATCGCCAACGCGCCAGGCGATGATCCTTCGAAGAAGGTCATCATCTGGAACCCGCCGAGCTAAGGCCCTGGCATCGGCCCCGCCTCCGGGCGGGGCCATTTCTGCGGTCGGCATTTCTTGGGTGCCAGGCCGAGTATAGTGACGGGCGTGCGCCAAATCCGGCATTTCGGCACACGCCCGTATCCACCATGCGCGAAGAGCACGCATGCGGTCGGTCCATATGACGGCCGACCTGGTGGGCTCCTTGCGGGTTCGCCGCCATTCCCACCACCATGCTCGATCCGCCCCATCGTGCGGCGTCTCCCATGGTCCCCGCGCTTAATGGGTCCGGGTCCCCGTCATTTCATTCCTGCGGCGCAGGCGCGGCAACCGTTCCGATTGTCTCGATTTCCGCGATGCGCTGAAATTCAGACAGGTATTCCTGCCGATGGTTCGACAGCCAACGAACGATGCGCGCGTTGCCAAGCAGCTTCGCGACGTAGCCGCGCGCGAAGGTGAGGTGGAGATTGTCGATGCCGTAGCTGTCTTCTACCGACTTCACCTGCGTCTGGAGAGTGGCAAGCTCCCGTTCCATCCGGGAGATCTGCTGGCTCGTCGGACCTGCGAGATCGTTCTTCCTCGCCTTCTTCGCTGGCGCTGCGAGCTGATCCTCAGGCGTGGCCGCGAGGAGCGCACGCGCGAAGATCAGCGAATAATTGTTCTGCCCAATCATCAGGTCCGCAGCCTCGATCTGGCGCATCGGCGACATGCGGCGCAGCATGTCGAACACCCTCATCGAACAATTGGTGTCCTTGAGCATATCCGCCGTCTCGTCGCAGATACCGTCGAGCAGACGGAATCTCGCGCGGATCGAACCCACCTCCAGGCCGAGCGCGTCGGCGATCACAGCCTCGGTGACGCCGCGCTCTACAGCTCTGACGATCATGCGGTGCTCCTGCACCGGGGGCAGGCGATTGACGCGCTTGTTGTAGGTGTAGGTCTCGTCATCATTGGCGACGAGGCACTCTACCGTATCTACGCCGAGCTGCTTCAGCACCTCGATGCGCAGATGACCATCAAGCAAAAAGTACTGCTCGGCGTTCTTCGGGTTTGGGGCGACGGCGGGGGCTTCGACCAACCCGATAGCTTTGACCGAGCTCACGATCTGGGCGTATTTGCGGCTCTCCCGCACGCCCTCGCGTAATGTTTTCAGTGGCACGAGCTGGTCGATGCGCACTGTTACAGACTGGCGTTCGAAGCCTAGCCGGACACGATTGTCGGCGCCGGGATCTGCGGGCGGACGTTCTGCTTATGGCCAGTCAGTCATCGATTTCCCCCGCGATCCGCATGGCCAGCGCCCGTGGCATCGTTTCGAGCCCTTCGGCTCTGAGCAGGGTCAGAAACCCGTCGTCGGTGAGCAAATCCTTTATCGCCTCGACAACGAAGAGAAGGCGGGTCTGCGTGAAATCAGATTTCTTCACAAGCAGACGCTGCTTTTCTGCCTCGCGCTGGTAGACCTGCATCAGGTCGCCGGCCGTAAGCTTGCGATTAGTGCCTTTCCTGCCAAACTTTCCTGACGTCATGGACTTGCTGCGCCCGCGCATGCGTAGATCGAGAAGTCGGCGAACCGATGCCAGCTTCTTGCCGCGCAGCTTGCCGGTCTCATAGGCATCAAGAAGTAGGTTTTGCGCCTCTTCGCTTTCGGCGCGCGAGATCTCCATCGCAAGGCTGATGGGAATTAGCCCCGTCTCGACCGCCGACAGCAGCCTTTCTTCGCCACGCTCGAGCAGGGTCACGATCATGCTGACCCACCCACTGGTGATGCCGATTTTGCGGGAGATCTCGGCTTCTGTGTAACCGCGTTTCCTCAGTGCCCCGATCTCGTTCATTACATCGATCGGGCGCTGCACCCGTCGGGCAATGTTCTCCACCAGGCTCATGACGAGGCATTCGCTCTCGCTCGCTTCGATCACGACCGCCGGTATCTCGGTCTGACCCAGCATCTGAAAAGCCTCGAGCCGCCCCTCACCGCAGACCAGATCGTAGCGGGTGCCGCCCGGACCATCATGCTTGCTGACAGTGATCGGACGCTTCAGGCCGATGGTCTCGATGTTGTTGACGATCTCGCGGTGCTGACGCTTGTTGCGCGCCCGGGGGTTGAGCACAGTGATCCGCGAAATCGGGATCATCTCGATGGTCTGGGGACGGGTAACGGTCATCAGGCAGCCTCCGCAACTTTGACGGGCGCGGCGATCTCGTAGAAAAAGTCGAGGGCGTCGAAGCGGTACGCATCGAGCAGCAGTTCGTTATCTTCGGCGAGACGCACGCGTTCGGCCGCAACATCGAGCCTCGGGAAAAGATAGTAGTCGAAGGGCTGCCGGTTGCTGGCGTCCATGCGGACCACGAGGGTGATGTCCGGCATCTTGGAGGTGTCGAAGCGGATCTTCCAGCGCAGCAGGCCCGTTGGCGTGGGCGTGCAGCGGACGATGACGACAGACAGGCTGAACTCATCGTTCACGATGACCCGGTCCGTTTCCAGATCCTGCCATGCTTCACTGCCCTGGGCCTTCAGGCCTTCGAGGACCTCGCGAAGAATGTCCGGGTGTAGCCGGCGTAGTGCACGATTGACGGCGAGGTAGCGATAGTCGCGATCCGGCGAATAGCCGACCAAGCTGTAGGCCCGCAGCAAGCTGCCAAACCGCGACGAATAGGCGCTGCTGGAGGGCAGGCCCTCACATTCGTCGATGATGATCCCCGAGAGCAGGCCCTTGCTTTCATAAACCGTGCGCAGCGCGTCGATCATTTCGGCATCTGACAGCCTGAAGGACCGCGCGCCGATGAGCGCCTGCGCCGCATCGAACAGGTCGCGCTCGACGATCGCCTCGAAGGCACCGGGGCTGCGGATCCACATCCCAGGGTCGTTGCGGACCCGCTTCTTCTTCAGCTTGAACGACTGCCGATTCCACACATTGTCGCCGACATACTTGCCGTTGATGAGGAGCTGATGGACCGTGCCGCGCGTCCACGGTCGCCCCAGATCGGTGACGATGCCCCGGCTGTTGAGATCATCGGCGATTTCGCGCTCGCTCAGCCCGTCATGCACGAAGGCTGCATAGACGCTGCGGACAACGGCGATTTCCTCATCGGGGCCGGGCGTCAAAATCACGCGGTCGGTTTGGATACTCTTGTGCTCGCCCCGCGTCAGCACGCCTTTGGTTGTGCCGGTTTCATCGATCAAGGTCCGGCGAAGCCCGAACCCGGCAGGTCCGCCTTGGCGGTATCCTTTTTCGATCAGGCGCCCTTGGCCAGCGAAGACTTTGGTCGACAGCTCCCGGCTGTACTCCCCGGCCATCGCACGCTTGACGCCCTTCACAATGGTCGAGACCGGGCTTCCGTCATTCTCAAATTGCTCCGCGCAATACTGAACCGCGATCCCGGCGCGTTTGCAGATGTACTCGTAGTAGGCGCTTTCGTCGGCGTCCTGGAACCGGCCCCAGCGGCTGATGTCATAGACCAGAACCATGGTGTAATCGGCGGCGCCAGTCTGAACGTCGTCGATCAGTTGCTTGAGTGCGTCGCGTCCCTCGATCTTCAGCCCGCTTTTGCCGGCATCGGCATAGGTTCGCACGATCTCGATCCCGCGTGCGGCGGCATAGTGCCGGATCGCATCAGCCTGGTTCTCGGTCGAGTATTTCTGGTGGTCAGTCGACATGCGAACATATTCGGCCGCGCGCACGAGCCGCGGCGCCTGTTCCCTGCCGTCACTGTCGTCGTAGCCCCAATCCTTCAATTTCCGCCCTTTCGATGACGATGCTGCCGTGGCCAGGGCGACCAACCGCTGCAGCGCGAACCACGGACAGTCCGCCATCCCCGCACTTTCACCAGTGTAGGCCGGAGAGGAGCGGAAGATGTTGCCGAAAAAGGGCAGGAAGTTGCCGAAGTGGAAAGGGGCAATGGCGGGAAGGGAGGCCTATGCCGAAACGATCGCCGAGCTGTTGAAGCGTGAACATGGCGGAACGCACCGCGCCGTCAAACAAGTGATGAGGCTGACTGACGCGAGCGAGAGGACCGTTAAGCATTGGCTGGCCGCTCAACACGGGCCTGATACTGTTTTCTTCCTTCGACTATTGACGAATTCGCCGGTCATCAGAGCGTTTGTGATCGGGCTGATCGAAAGCTCGCAAGCGGCCGTTCAAGATCGACAAGTGAAGGACCGCCAATCCGGGCATCGATCATCAAAGACGCCCGACGCGCAGCCATCGACGCGGGATTTGCCTCGAAATGACCCTATAAATGACCCTATAACTGACCCAATAAATGACCCTATAACCGAGGCGCTGAACGAAAGGCAGCGCTGGTTCCTCGCCCGAGTCGGTGCTGGCGAACGTTGCCGTGCGGAAGACATTTGTGCCTACTGGAAGGTGAGCCCCAAAACTGCGCGTCGCGACATCGCTGCGCTTTGCTCTGCCGGGCTTGTGATGTACACCGGAGCGCGTCGAAATGGACGCTATCGGTTCATCAATTGAGAGCGGGGTGGCCGGAGCATCTTGCGCTGACAGCTCTTGCGCCTTCGCGGGCACCGACCCATTTTCCCGGAGCATGCAGCCGAGATTACGAGGCATCCGGGACTGTATTCCCGCCATATCGGGGCGAGGTTTCCTCACGCACGGGCCGCCTGAATTGATCGCCGCGGATGTCTCTCATTGACAAATCGGCCCGCATGGGTATATCTAGACGCAATATGACCGGCACCCCTGCACAGGAATGTGTACGTGCCGGTTTTCTTTTGTGCGAGCCGCCTATGTCCAAAGCGGCCATACCTCCCAACCTTGCACCAACCCGAAATCGGCGGCCGTAACGGCCTTGTTGGCAGGTTCGGGAAACTCCGCCATCAAAGCCTTAAACCGCTCACCCCAGCTGAAGTTCGGACTGATCCGCGCCAGCAGAAAGCGCATGATGCAGAAGTACATGAAAGGACGCGCGTTAGCGAGCGACTGCCAGTTCTGATCGAACTGTGGCGCCGGCGACAGCTCCAAGACGTTCACATTCCACATGCGGCTATGGTGCGCTGCCACGTTGCGAAGATAGCTCAGACTTCGCAGCCACTGCTCCAGTTCGCGCCCCGTTCCCAGACCGTAGCTGGCCGCAATGGCATCCTGGTCCTTTATGTTCATACCGGCAAACAGCCGCGAAAGGGCACCAAAATCCCAGATCTCGATCGCCACCCAGATCGGCAAGCGCCCGTGCTTGTTCATGTTGTGGGCGACGAAATGCTGTTTGCGGCTACGGTGGATCAGCTTTTCTTGATGACCAAGCCAGAGCTGATGTTCGGTCTTTCCGGCGTTATAACCTTTGCGAATTGCTCGGCGAGCGAAATTGCCATGCAGCAGAGCCGGGTCGTACTGTGCAAAGCAGTCGAGCCTACCCAGAAGGTGAGCCACATCGACGCGGATAGCTCGCTCGATCCGCTCAAGTGCATCAAGGGCAAGGAGGCGGAGCTTGCGATCGAATGCGTAAAGCGCAACAGCGTCCTCAAAAGTCGAGCCGGGCAAAAAATGGTCTTCTCGGAATACGAGACCAACGGGCTGGGCCTTCGGTGCGCGGAACGGGTACCAATAGCCGCTGAGGCAGTAGTACCCGATTTTCTCAAGGTAACCAATCGCGCGGGTATCATCGCCGACGGTAAGGCCGCGATCCTTTAGAATCTGCAGCTGATCAGCGAAACTTTTCCAGTCAGTGCCCGCCACGCAATGCCCCCGATACATCAATCATGAGCGGTAAGTGCCACACTCAACGGCATTTTTATAGTAACTGTCGGCAACGACAGGCGCAGCCATTGAATATCTGCGCCGATAAGGATCACGCCAGTCTGAGGGATCATGGCCTCGACATTTGGGTCAATCGCTTCGCGCCAACGTCGAGCAACCGGGCAATTTCGTCCGACGTCCGCTGTACCGCCAGCTTTAGCGCTTCATCGATATGAATGTAGTCCTGAGTTACGTTCTGTGAGGCATGGCCCAGCATGGCGCGGATCGTAAGTTCCGAAAAACCAAGTTCGCCGGCAATGCTTCCGAACGTATGCCGCAGGGTATGCGGCGTGACGTCTGAAATCCCCGCAAGCCTGCGCACGCGGTCCAGGCAGGAGCTTACAGCGGTGTATGGTCCGGTTCCGGTCTCAGATGGGAAAACATAGGGGTTGCCCCAAATTTCCGACTGACCTTGGATCACCTTTATTGCGGCAGGGCCAATGGCACGCACCTGTGCACCGCCCTTGGTGTCCGGGAAGCTGACGAAACCACCCGGAACGTTGACCCAGGCCCTTTGCATCGCCTGCGCTTCTTCACGGCGATAGCCGGTTAACAGCAGCGTTTTCAACACACCCAGCGCGACAGGATTTTCGCGATTTTGTTCAGCATAGGCAATGGCTTTGCCGAGCATCTCGATCTCAGCAACGCTCAGTCGCCGGGTCCGCTTTTTGCTGGCAAGTTTCTTGGCGCCTTGCGTTGGGTGGGTGGCCAACAACCCTTTATGCTTGGCGTGGCCGATGATCGCCTGAAGCGTGCCAAGGCATCTGGAGGCAACACCGGCCCCACCGGTAGCCTTTCCGCCCCGGCCACCGCTGCGTGCCTTGGCGGTTTTCCCGTTCTTCACATCTGACTGCATTTGCTCGACATCGGCGACGTTCAGCTGGGCCACGACGCGCTTTCCGAGGAGTGGGATTATGTGCGTCTTGATGCGGCTCTCGTCCATATCGAGCGAAGATGCCTTGATTGGTCGGTTCAGTCGTCCCAGGATGTTGCCGGCCCGTGCTTCGGCCAGGTACCATTCGCACATCTCTGCGACCGTCATGCCCTTTCGTGCACGACGCGTTTCATCAGCGGGATCTTCGCCTTTGATCACCGAGGCCAGGAACAGCCTGGCCTGATCGCGCGCCTGATCCACGGTAAGGATACCGTATCGGCCAATGTTGATCCGGCGCTGAATTCCTTCTGGGTTGCGATACTGAAGGATGAACGTCTTCGTGCCCGAAGGAAGGACACGTACGCCATAGCCGCGTACCTCGGTATCCCAGAGAACCGCTTGGCCCTTGGAAGGCGGAAGCAGTCCGTCGACGCTGCGCTTGTTTAGCTTAACCGGAGTCATCGCCCTTCCTCATTTGGTGACAAAACTCTCTGACGCATCATTTGTCACCAAATTGTCAGCAGATGCAAGTCCATTTCAGGCATCCTGATCGCACTTAGGAAAGCTTGAGCATTCTCTATGTCATTGTTTTATAGTAATCAAGCTAAGTCAGGCGCACTTGAGGAAAGCCGGTCGGTCTTCTTGCCAAGGTTGGGGTCGAGGGTTAGAATCCCTTCGCCCGCTCCAGTTTTCGTTTCTAGAAGAACCGTTTTTCGTGCCAAGGCCAAGGGACAATCCCGGCCCTTGCCCGGTCCTTGCGTGGTTGACCCTGTGCCTTCACGCCCTATGCTCAGGCCACGTGACTTTGCCGGCAAACCTTCTCCCCCCGCCTCCCTTGGCGGAGTTGCAGCAGCACGCGCGTATCGGGCTCTTCCTTGATTTCGATGGCACGCTGGTGGAGCTGGCTCCTGGCCCCGATGCCATTGCCGTGCCGGCCGATCTCGCTGTGCGGTTGGAACGGCTGGGGGAAAGGCTGGGCGGTGCGCTGGCGCTGGTCAGCGGGCGCAGCGCGGCGGATCTGCGGCGCCATCTGGGCCCGGGTTTGCTGACGCTCGCTGGCTCGCACGGCGCGCATATCGTTGCGCCCGATGGCAGCGTCCTGCGGCAGGGTTCCCCCCTGCCCGGTGCGGTGAGCGAGCATCTGCGCCTTTTCGCATCGCGGTCTGGCCTCTTGTTCGAGGAAAAGGCGCATGGCGGCGCGCTGCATTACCGCGCCCGGCCCGAGCTCGGCGATCAGGCCACCGATTTTGCCAAGCAGTTGGCGCAGCACCATGGCCTCGCCACAAAGGAGGGCAAATGCGTGATCGAACTGGTCTGGCCGGGGGCGGACAAGGGCGGCGCGGCGCATCTTTTGTGCGGAAATATGCCTTTCGCCGGAACCATCCCGGTTTTCATTGGTGATGACATTACCGACGAAGACGGGTTTGCCGCCTGCATCCGCATGGGCGGCTTTGGCATCAAGGTGGGCGAAGGCGGCGCGACGTGCGCCCGCTATCGCCTTGCAAGTGTGAAAGACGTGTTTGCGTGGCTCAATCTGTAAGCAATGTTCCTGCTGTCACGAGCGATCTGGAATTGTGGCCCATCGGCAATTGCCAGGTCAGCGGCCTGATCGACCGGCGCGGCGGACTTGTCTGGGCCTGTGTCCCGCGGGTCGATGGCGATCCGGTGTTCTGCGCGATGCTGGGCGGTGACAGGCAGGATGACGGGGTCTGGCGATTTGCGCTGGAAGGCCAGACATCGGCCACCCAGCATTACGTGCGCAACACGCCCATACTCGTGACGCGGCTGGAAGCAGACGATGGCAGCGCCGTAGATATCATCGACTTCTGCCCGCGTTTCCAGCGCAGCGGGCGGATGTATCGTCCCGTTGCCTTCGCGCGCATCGTGCGCCCGGTTTCGGGCAATCCGCGCATCCGCATGGCCCTTCACCCGATGCGCGATTACGGCGCCATTCGGGCAGAGACGACCAGCGGCAGCAACCACATCCGCTATCAGACGGGCGCGCACGCCCTGCGCCTCAGCAGCGATGCGCCGATCGGTTACATCCTTGAAGAGCGCAGTTTCCGGGTGGAGCGCGACGTGCATTTCTTCCTTGGCCCGGATGAGCCCTTTGTCGGCAATCTGCGCGAGGAGGTGCGGCGGATGGAGGAAGGCACGGCCGCCTATTGGCAGCAGTGGGTGCGCGGGCTGGCAACGCCTTTCGAATGGCAGGAGCTTGTCATCCGCAGCGCGATCACGCTGAAACTGTGCCAGCATGAGGAAACCGGCGCGATCGTCGCTGCGCTCACCACCTCGATCCCCGAAGCGCCCCATTCGCAGCGCAACTGGGATTACCGCTACTGCTGGATCCGCGATTCCTATTACACGGTGCAGGCGCTCAACCGGCTGGGCGCTCTCGACGTGCTGGAGAAATACCTCGCTTACCTGCGCAATATCGTGGACGGCGCGCGGGGGGGAAATATCCAGCCGCTTTATTCGGTGATGGGCGAAAGCGAGCTGGAGGAGAGCATCGCCACCGATCTGCCCGGTTACCGCGGGATGGGGCCGGTGCGACGCGGCAACGCAGCCTATCTTCAGGTTCAGCACGATTGCTACGGCCAGATCGTGCTGCCTACGGTGCAGGCATTTGTGGACCGCCGCCTGCTGCGAATGGCGGACGAGCATGATTTCGAAAGCCTGGAGCGCGTGGGCGAAATGGCCTGGGCCATGCACGACCAGCCCGATGCGGGGCTGTGGGAGTTCCGTTCGCGGCAGGAAGTGCATACCTATTCCGCGGTGATGAGCTGGGCCGCGTGCGACCGGCTGGCGATGGCGGCGGACTGGCTGGACAAGCCCGATCGCGCTGCCCTGTGGCGCGAGCGGGCGGATGCAATCCGCGCCCGGATCGAGGCGGAGGCCTGGGTCGAGAAGGCGGAGGACGGCGAGGATGGCGGCCATTACGGCGCGAGCTTTCAGGCCGGCTATCTCGATGCCAGCCTGCTGCAGATGGTCGAACTGCGCTTCCTGGCGCCCGACAATCCACGCTTCCGGTCCACCTTTGCCGCGGTGGAGAAGCATTTGCGGCGCGGCGACTTCATGCTGCGATACGCGGCAGAGGACGATTTCGGCGCCCCGGAAACCGCGTTCAATGTCTGCACCTTCTGGCTGATAGAAGCGCTGCATCTGGTGGGCCGCGATGCCGAGGCGCGCCGCCTGTTCACCACGATGATCAGCCACACGACCCGATCGGGCCTGCTGAGCGAGGATCTGGATTACGACACGGGCGAGCTGTGGGGCAATTTCCCGCAAACCTATTCACTTGTCGGGATCATTAACTGCGCTGGCTTGTTATCCAAACCATGGAGCGAAGTGCGATAGGACGTCTGATAGTCATCTCAAACCGCGTTGCGGTTCCTCAAGCGCGCGGCGCGGCCGGTGCGCAGGGCGGCCTTGCGGGCGCGCTCAATTCCGCGCTCAGCGATCAGGGCGGCATATGGTTCGGCTGGTCGGGGCAGGAAAGCGAAGAGGCAAGTGGCACTATCAACCTGCAACGCAGCGACGGCGTAACCACGGCAACGATCGACCTGTCGAGCCGCGATGTGGATGAATATTACAACGGCTACGCCAATTCGACGCTGTGGCCGCTGTTCCATTACCGGCTCGACCTGACCCGTTACGAGCGCGAGACGGGCAAGGGCTATGAACGCGTGAACGAGATGTTTGCCGAATCGGTCAGCCCCCTGATCGAACCGGATGATCTGGTGTGGGTGCATGATTACCATCTCTTGCCGCTGGGAGAACGGCTGCGCGCGCGCGGAATGACCAATCGGATCGGCTTTTTCCTGCACATTCCGTGGCCGCCAACCCGGCTGTTCGTGTCGCTTCCCTATCACGAGCGGCTCGTGGCGGCGATGATGCAATACGACCTGATCGGTTTCCAGACCGATGAATGGCGCGACAGCTTCCTGCAATATTGCCGCAAGGAAATGGGTGCCGAGGTGAACGAGGTCACGGGCGAAATCACGCTGGATGGACGCACGGTAACCGCGCGCACCTATCCGATCGGGATCGACTGGGATACTTTCCAGGCCGAGGGGCGCACCGAGGAGGCGCACCGGGCCGAACAAAGGCTGGTCTCTTCCACCCGCCACCGCGTGGCGATGATCGGCGTCGACCGGCTGGATTATTCAAAGGGGCTGCCCGAGCGGCTGGACGGCATAAGCCGGTTTCTGGAGCAGAATCCCGAGCGCGTGCGCGATTTCGTGTTCATCCAGATCGCCCCGCCCAGCCGCGAGGACGTGCAGAGTTACCAGGACATTCGCCACACGCTCGAACAGAAGACCGGACAACTGAACGGAGCGTATAGCGAAGTCGATCTGCTGCCGATCCGGTATGTGAATCGCGGCTATTCGCACGCCGAACTCTTTGGCTTTTTCCGCGCGTGCAAGATCGGCCTTGTGACCCCCTTGCGCGACGGCATGAACCTGGTGGCGAAGGAATATGTCGCCGCGCAGGACCCCGAAGATCCCGGCGTGCTCATCCTCTCGCGCTTTGCCGGGGCGGCGGAACAATTGGGCAAGGATGACAAGGGGGCCGTGCTGGTCAACCCCTACAGCCCCGACGATCTGAGCCATGCGATCCGCCTGGCGCTCGACATGCCGCTGGAGGAACGCAAAGCGCGCTATCAGGCCATGATCGGGACCATCCGCGAGGACAATATCCAGTGGTGGACCGAGGCATTCCGCCGGGACCTTGCCGGGCATGGTGGCGATCAGGGTTCAAACCAGCCCGCACGCGGCAATTTGCAACTGGTCCCGCTGCCCGGGGCCTAGGGCGCGAGCTATTGGTTGGCGCAGGCGAGAAGCAGCGCGCCTGCCAGAGCTTCGAGCGCCAGCCCCTCCTCGGCGCCGCCTGCGGCGAGGGCCGCCGCCGGAGCTTCGCCCACCGTGGCCGTGGAGGGATCCTGCACCAGTGTCGCCATCCCGGCATCGCGCATTAGCTTCAGGCCGCGCGAACCGTCGCTGCCTGTGCCCGACAGCACCACGCCCGCTGCGGGCATTCCGGCGCGGGCCAGCGTGCCGAACAGCAAAGTGGCTGACGGGCGGGCACCTTCCACCCGCTCCCTGTCCACAAGGCGCAGGCGCATGGCGTCGCTGCTTTCCACGACAACATGGCGCGCCGGGTCAAAGGCGATGGCGATGGTGCCCTGTTGCAGCGCCATGCCATCACTTGCGGCAACCACGTCGCATGGCAATTCGCGGTCGAGTTTGGCGATAAAGGTCTGCACCAGCGCGGGTTCGGCCTGCAGCGCCACCACGGTGGGCGGGCAATTGGCGGGATAGGTGGCGAACAAGCTGGTCAGGGCGTCGATACCGCCCATCGATGCGCCAATGGCGACGATGCGGCCGTTCCAGTCAAAGGGAACAGCTTCGGCGCGTTCTGTGACGAGGCGCGGCTTGTCGCGCACGTTCGAATTGGCCGCCGCCAGCACGATCTTGCCGAGGTCGGCGACGATCTGGTTGAACTGTTCGGGTGTGGCGCGCAGCGGCTTGGGGAAACATTCCACTGCGCCCAGCTCGAACGCTTTCAGCGAGGTTTCGGCCCCGCTCTGCGTCAGGCTGGAGAGCATGACGACCGGCATGGGCTGTTCTTCCATGATTTCGGCCAGGAATTCGATCCCGCTCATGCCCGGCATTTCGACATCGAGGGTGAGCACATTGGGCTTCAGGTCGGGAATCTGCTGGCGCGCATCGGCGGCATCGCGCGCGGTACCCACCACGGTCACCCCGCGCGCCTGATCCAGAATGTCGGAAAACAGCGCCCGCATCGCGGCGGAATCATCGACAACCAGAACCCGTGCATCGCGCATCGTACAACCCTTGTTTTCAGCATTAGCG
This sequence comes from Alteraurantiacibacter palmitatis, assembly GCF_037154115.1. Taxonomy (NCBI): domain Bacteria; kingdom Pseudomonadati; phylum Pseudomonadota; class Alphaproteobacteria; order Sphingomonadales; family Erythrobacteraceae; genus Alteraurantiacibacter; species Alteraurantiacibacter palmitatis. Next base: position 24,391 of record NZ_JBANRO010000011.1, read on the forward strand.
GCCTGCCGGTGTTAGGCGCGATGGCTGAAGGTTCCCTTGCCCGTCCGCCTAGGGACTAACCCTATGCCCCGCTTAGGGTGACGGTTCACCTTCAAGGTTAACAGCTTTCCTGCTGCAATCGGGAGGCGTCCAGCGCCGTTCCAGTTGCGGGGATATGACTTCCGGACGGGAAACTGGACAATGGCTGAAGACTTGACGCAACGGCTCCAATTTTATGGCCTTGCGGAACATGGCGACGCGCTGAAGCGGCTGGGCCGGAAAATCGGCACCTCGCTCGATGGCGCACTCGAACAGTTTTACGCCGCCATTTCCCGCGTCCCTGCGATTGCGGGGCTGTTTTCCGGCCGCGATCAGATGGACAAGGCGGCCCGCGCGCAGAAGAGCCACTGGACGACGATGTTCGAGCAGGGGGTGAGCGAGAGCTACGTGGCGCGCGCCACAACCATTGGCAATGTCCACGCTGAAATCGGGCTCGACCCGCGCTGGTACATTGGTGGATACGGCCTGATCCTCGACCAGATGATTCACCGACTGGTGGCGTCGGGTATTTGGGGCCTGTTGCCGTGGAAGCGGCGCCAGGCGCGCGAGATTTCGCTGCTGGTGCGCGCGTCCCTGCTCGATATGGACCTTGCGCTGTCGAGCTATTTCGCGGCTGAAGGGCGGGCCCGCGATGCGGCGCTGGACGGCATGGGCGATGCGCTTCAGGCCTTGGCGCAGGGCGATCTGGCCGCCCGGATGAGCGGGCTTCCCGAAGCCTTTGCCCGCGCGGAAGGCGATTTCAACGCGGCGATGGAATCGTTGCAGCAGATGATGGCCGGCATCGTGTCGGGCATCGATTCGATCTCCACCGCCTCCACCGAAATCCGCACCGCGTCCGATGATCTGGCGCTGCGCAACGAACAGCAGGCCGCGCGGCTGGAAGAAACCTCGGCCGCCATGAATCAGGTGACCGGCAGCGTGCGCGGCACGGCGGAAAATGCCCGCGAGATGCAGCAGGCGATTGCCGGCGCGCATCACGATGCGTCCGAAGGCGGCGCGGTGGTGTCGCGTGCGGTGGACGCAATGGCCGCGATCGAGGCATCGGCGCAGCAGATTTCGCAGATCATCAGCGTGATCGACGGGATTGCCTTCCAGACCAATCTTCTGGCGCTTAACGCCGGGGTTGAGGCCGCGCGTGCGGGCGATGCAGGCAAGGGTTTTGCCGTGGTCGCGACCGAAGTGCGCGCGTTGGCCCAGCGCAGCGCCGATGCGGCAAAGGACATCAAGGCGCTGATCACCACCAGTTCAAGCCAGGTTGCCGAAGGCGTGCAGCTTGTCGGGCAGACCGGCGCAGCGCTGGAACGCATCGTGACCAAGGTGGGCGATGTGAACGAGCTGGTAAGCGGCATTGCCGATGCCGCCAGCGCCCAGGCGGAGAACCTGCAACAGGTCAACGCTGCGGTCAGCGAAATGGATCGGATGACACAGCAGAACGCCGCCATGGTCGAACAATCGACCGCTGCCGCGCGCGGGCTGGCCGATGAATCCGCCGGGCTCATGCGGCTGGTGACGCGTTTCCAGCCTGCCTCTGCGGCAGCGGCGACGACCGAGCCGGTGCTCGTCTTTTCTCCGCCTTCGCGCCGCAGGGCCGCCAGTCCGGCGCCGCTGGTGCGAGGCAATCTGGCCCTCAAGCCCGCAACGGGCGCTGAGGACTGGGCCGAATTCTGACGGCTGGAAGAAGGCACGCACATGACCACGATCACCTTGCCCGCCCGGTGCGACCGCGCCGCCGCAATGGCGCTGTTTCCCGAATTTGTCGCGGCCATCGGGGCGGACGTGCTCGACGTCGATGCCCGGCAGGCGGAGCAGGTGGGGCAGGCGATGCTGCAATTGCTGGCCAGCGCGAAGAGCAGCTTTGCCCTGGTCCGCATCGCCCCTTCCGACAAGCTGCGCGAGGCGGCGCGGCTGACGGGTCTTGAGAACGTCCTGCTCGATGAGGTTGCCAAATGACGCCGCAGGAAATTCAGCAGATCTTCTTTGTCGAATGCGAGGAATCACTGGCTGTGGCCGAGGCGGGTCTGGCCGCCTGCCAGGCAGGCACGCAGGATGACGATACAGTCAACAGCGTGTTTCGCGGCGTGCATTCGATCAAGGGCGGCGCGGGCGCGTTCGGTTATGTTGCCTTGCAGGCTTATACCCACACGTTCGAAACGCTGCTGTCCGATGTGCGCGAAGGCGCGGTGGCGCTGGATGAGACATTGTGCAGCCTGCTGCTGCGCGCGCTCGATACTCTGAGCGATCATGTCAACGCGGCGCGCGACGGGGACAATCCGCCGGACGATGCGGCGCTGCTGGCTGAACTCACCGCTGCGCAGGCGGCCAATCGCGACGGGGCTTCTGCTCCTGCGCCGGCTGTTGCCCCTGCACCCCAAACGGCTCCGCCCGCTGCAACAACACAGGACGATTTCGACCTCGACCTGGATTCGCTGCTCGACACGCTTGTCGGCCCTGCAGCGGATCCCGTTCCGGCAAGCGATACTCCGGCCCGCGAATGGCATCTGCATCTGCGCGCGCATGGCGAGGCGATGCAGAACGGGGCCGAGCCGCTGGCCCTGCTGCGTGAACTGGCGGCGATGGGCGCGCGCTGCGTAACCTGCGACCTTTCGCAAGTGCCCGCGCTTGACGCATTTGACCCGGCGCAAGGCTATCTGGGCTGGACATTCGCCCTGCCCGCCAGTGTGGCCGAAGCCGATGCGCTCGACCTGTTCGATTTCGTGCGCGAGGATTGGGGCCTTGCCACCGGCTCCGACGCGGGGATTCCGCCGCTGCGCCTGTCCGCGCCTGCCCCTGCCGCCGCTCCGTCTGCTCACCTTACTCCGCCTCATGGCACCGGTGCGCCTGCCGCGCCGACTGCGCCGTCTGCCGTGCAGGCGTCTGCGGACGAAGCGCCTGCGGCTCCGCCGCCCGGTCCTGCATCGTCCCAGCCTCCCGCGCCGCCAAGTCCCGCTGCCGGCCAATCGATCCGCATCGATCTGGCCAAGCTCGACCGGCTGATCGACACGGTGGGCGAACTGGTGATCGCGCAGGCCATGCTGGCGCAGCGGCTGGCGGGCGATCCCGGATCGAAGGACGAGCTGACCATGCTCGAAGGGCTGACGCGCGAGATCCAGGAAAGCGCCATGGCGATCCGCGCGCAGCCGATCAGCTCGGTCTTCAGCCGCGTGCCGCGCATCCTGCGCGAACTGGCGGCATCCACCGGCAAGCATGTGCGGCTGGAAATCATCGGCGAAAGCGCGGAACTGGACAAGACCGTGCTCGAAAGGCTGGGCGAACCGCTCACCCATCTCATCCGCAATGCGGTGGATCATGGCATCGAAAGCGCCGAGGAACGGCTGGCGGCCGGCAAGCCCGCCGAAGGCACGCTGACGCTTTCGGCAGAGCAGCGTTCGGGCCGCATCCTCATCCGCATTGGCGATGATGGCAAGGGTATCGACCGCGCGCGCGTCTTGCAGAAGGCTATCGAGAAGGGGATCGTTGCTGCCGATGCCCAGCTTTCGCCCGAAGACATCGACAGTCTGATCTTTGCGCCCGGCTTTTCCACCGCGCAGGCGGTCACCAGCGTATCGGGCCGGGGCGTGGGCATGGATGTGGTACGCCAGAACGTGAAGGAACTGGGCGGCCGCATCACCATCGAATCCGAGGCCGGAAAGGGCACAACCTTCACGCTGGCGCTGCCGCTGACGCTGGCGATCTCGGACGGGATGATCGTGAATGTAGGCGATCAGACGCTGGTGGTTCCGTTGACGCATGTGGTGGAAAGCCTGCGCCCGCCTCCGGGCGATGTGCAGGGACTGGGCTCGTCGCGCCAGATGCTCAATGTGCGCGGGCGCTTTGTGCCGATCGTGCCGGTGGCCAACCATACCGGCCATGGCGGTGTGCCCAAGGCGGCGAGCGAGGGCGTGCTGATCATCGTGGATACGCAGGCGCTGGGGCAGGCGGCCTTGCTGGTGGACGAAATCAGCGACCAGCGGCAATTTGTCATCAAGAGCCTGGAATCCAATTTCCGCGCGGTCGAAGGTGTCGCGGGCGCGACCATTCTGGGCGATGGGCGCGTGGCGCTGATCCTCGATGTCGATGGTCTTGTCGCCTCTGCGCTGGGCCAGAATTCAGGTGCAAACCCGGTGCGGGAGGCGGCATGACACTGGCAGCTGCCTTTGCCGAAGAGCGCCTGCCCGGTGTCAGCCCCGGCGTCTATTCCGACGCCGATTTCCGGGCAATTGCCGAGCTGATCTATGCCGAATCGGGTAATGTCCTGCCCGATGGCAAGGCGATGCTGGTCTATTCGCGCATTGCCCCGCTGGTGCGCAGAGCGGGCGTCCAGACCTTTGCCGACTATATCGCGCTGATCCGGCAGGATGCGGCCGAACGCAAATGTGCGGTCGATGCGCTGACCACCAACCACACCTTCTTCTTCCGCGAGGCGCATCACTTCGCGCATTTCGCGCAAGTGACGCGCCCCGCTTTGCTTGACCGGCTGGAACAGGGCGAAGCTGTTCGGCTGTGGTCGGCGGGCTGCTCCAGCGGCGAGGAGACATGGTCGCTGGTGCTGACGCTGCTGGGCGAAGACCGGCGCGAAGGGCAGGCGATCCTGAAACGCGATGTGCGCCTGCTGGCGTCGGACATTGCCGACCAGGTATTGCGCCGGGCCGAGGCCGCGTCCTATTCGGAAGCGGAGGTGAAGGACGTGCCGCCCGCTTTGCGCAAGGCCTGGCTGACGATGCAGGACAGCGAGGTGCGCGTGCGCGAGGAGGCGCGCGCCATTGTGCGGTTCCGCCAGCTCAATCTGATGGGCGAATGGCCCATGGCGCGCAGCTTCGAGGCGATCTTCTGCCGCAATGTGATGATCTATTTCGACCAGCCGACCAAGGAAAAGCTGGTGCTGCGTTTCGCGCAGCGGCTGCGGCCCGGCGCCTTCCTGTATATCGGCCACAGCGAGCGCGTGTCCGGCCCGGCCACCGATCTGCTCGACCAGGTTGGCCCCACCATCTACCGGCGGAGGGCCGCATGACGATCCGCGTGCTGATAGTCGACGATTCCGCCACCATGCGCGCCATCCTGACCGCGCGCCTGTCGCAGGAGCCGGATATTACCGTGGTGGCCGCTGCCGCAACGGCGGCCGAAGGGCGCGAGCTGATCAAGCAGCTCGATCCCGATGTGGTGACGCTGGATATCGAGATGCCGGGCATGAACGGCCTCGACTTCCTCGAAAAGATCATGACGCTGCGCCCCACGCCGGTGATTATCGTGTCGGGCATGACGCAGAAAGGCAACGAGCTGACTGCGCGCGCGCTCGCCCTAGGGGCGGTCGATTGCTATTCGAAATGCGACCGTTCGGGCGGCCTGCCGCTGGATGATGCAGGCGCGCTGGCCGCGCTGGTGCGCCAGGCCAGCCAGATGCGTTACAGCGGCCGGTTTGCGCGGGCCGCCACGCTGGCGCGGCGCGCGGCGCCCAGCCTTCCGTTCGATGTGCGTGCCATTGCCATCGGCTCCTCCACTGGCGGCGTGGAGGCGTTGCAAATCCTGCTGCGCGATTTTCCGCCGGATTGCCCGCCCACGCTGATCGTGCAGCATGTCAACGCCCGCTTTGCCCCGGCAATTGCCCGCTCGCTTGATGAAATCTGTGCGGCGCAGGTCGTGATGGCCGAACCTGATATGCCGATGAAGGCAGGCCATGTCTATTTCGCACCCGGCGGCGACCGGCATATGCGCGTGGGCGGCACCGGCAGCCATTACATCCGCTTGCGGCCGGGGGATCCTGTGTCGGGCCATTTGCCCAGTGTCGATGTGCTGTTCGCCTCGATGGCTGAGATATTCGGCAATGCGGGCGTTGGCATCCTGCTGACCGGCATGGGCAGCGATGGCGCCAACGGCCTGCTGGCGATGGCGCAGGCCGGCGCGCTGACCATTGCCCAGGACGAGGCGACCTGCACCGTGTTCGGTATGCCGCGCGCCGCAATTGCGCTGGGGGCGGCCAGTGTCGTCGCGCCCATCGGCAGCATTGCGCGCCATGTGCTGCGAAAGGCGGCATGACAGCCATGACTGCGCACACCCCAATCGCGTCCAAGCCCCTCACGCGCATTACCATCCTGCAGGGGCAGGCGCGGGTCAGCGCCGGCCCGCGGGTCGAATTTTCGACCGTGCTGGGCAGCTGCGTGGCGACCTGCTTCTATGATCCGGAGGTGGAGCTGGGCGGGATGAACCATTTCCTGCTGGCCGAACCGCCGCAGGGCCATGCGCCTGCTGCCGTGGACGAGCATTACGGCGTCTATCTGATGGAAGTGCTCATCAACGAGATGCTCACCTATGGCGCGGCCAAGCACCGGCTGCGCGCGCATCTGTATGGCGGAGCGAATATGCGCGCCGGCATGGCGCAGATCGGCACGATGAACGCCGATTTCGCCCGCCGCTTCCTGCAACAGGAAAAGATCCCGCTGCTGCGCGAGGATTTGGGCGGCACATCGGCCCGCCGCGTGGAGTTCCGCCCGGCCCACGGGCAGGTGCGCTGCCGCACGGTGGCCAATACGCTTGTTTCCGAAACCACCCCCACCCCCCGCAAGCCCGCAATATCGGGCGATGTCGAATTGTTCTGACGAAAGTGAACCGCGCGATGAGTAACGCCCTGCGAATTCTGACGGTTGATGACAGCGCCAGCATGCGTGCCCTGCTGCTGCACGCGCTTGGTGCGAACGGGTTTGACGTGGCGCAGGCCGATGATGGCCTCGCTGCGCTCGACTGGCTGGCGCTGAACGATGTCGATGTGATCATCACCGATATCAACATGCCGCGCCTCGACGGGTTTGGCCTGATCGAACAGGTGCGATCGGGGCGGCGGCATTGCGACCGGCCGATCCTTGTCCTGTCCACCGAAAGTTCGGACGAGAAGAAGGCGCGGGCGCGGGCGGCGGGGGCGACCGGCTGGATCGTGAAACCGTTCGATGCCGAAAAGCTGGTGGCCGCGGTGCGCCGCGTTGCCCATTGATACACCTGCTGGAAGGACGACGCATATGGAACTGATCACTTTCGAAGTCGCCGGGCAGCTCTTCGGCCTCGATATCATGGCCGTGCGCGAAATCCGCGCCTGGACGCCCGCCACCCGCCTGCCGCAGGTGCCGCGTTATGTCGTGGGGGTGGTGAATCTGCGCGGCACGGTGCTGCCGGTGGTTGATCTTGCCTCGCGCCTTGGCTGGGAACCGACCGAGGCGACGCCGCGCCACGCGATCATCGTGATCCAGCTGGGTGCGCAGACCGTGGGCCTGGTGGTCGATTCGGTAAGCGATATCGTCGCCTTGCAGGAAGATGCCATGCAGCCGCCGCCCAGCACGGGTGGGGACGAGGTGGTTCAGTTCCTGCACGGCCTTGCCGCGCTGGGCGACCGGATGGTGATGGTGCTCGATCTGATGCGGCTGGATACGGGCGACACGCTGGCCGACGCGGCATGAGCCAGCCTTTCGTTCCGATAGATATTGGCCGCGTGGCGCAGGTGCTCGATCTGCTGGGGCAGGAGATCGAGGAACTGGGTCAGGAACTGTGCCGCGACCCTGCCACGGTCGCGCGCCACATGACGCAGTTGCAGGCAATCGACCGCATCGCGCAGCACCAGCACGCGCTGGCCGATCTGCTGCGCGCCGAATGCCTGACCAGCGCGGTGCAGGCGCTGGGGCTGGAAGATCTGGCGGCCCGCCTGCGCGACCATCGCAACTAGCAAGGGGAGGCGTCCCCGCCCGCATGGCGGCGCAGTTGCGCCATCAGCCAGGCTAGGCCGGAATCGTCCTGCCGCGCCTGATTGAACTGCATCATCTGGCGCATCACGGGAAAGGCGAAGGGCATGTCCTGCCAGACAATGGGCAGGCGGCGCGCCATCACCTGCGCCAGCCGGCGGTGCATCACCGCCAGTCTGTCTGTCCCCACCAGCAGGTCGGGCACGCTGGTAAAGGAGGCGGCGGTAATCTCGATCCGCCGCTCTGCCGCCAGCGCGGCCAATTGGCTTTCGGCAAAGCTGGCGCGCGCGCCCTGGCCCACGCGCACCGCCACATGGCCCGCGGCCAGAAATCCGTCGCGCGTCAAGGGCTCGTCCAGCGCCGGATTGCCGCGCCAGCCCGCCACCACATGCGCTTCCTCGAACAGGAGCTGCGTGGGGTGGCCGGGAATGCAATGTTCCTGCGGGGTCAGCAACAGGTCGATCTCGCCGCGCTCCAGCTCGGTCTGCGCGGCTTGCGAAGGCGGCACGATATCCAGCCCGATGGCGGGGGCGAGCCGCGTAAGGTCGGCAATCACCGCCGGGAAAAGCACCGCCACCAGATAATCCGATGCGCAGATGCGGAAGGTGCGCGTGGAGCTTAGCGGATCGAACGCGGTGGATCGCGCAATCAACGCATCCAGCCGGGCGATGACCGGCCCCAGATCGCGGTGCAGCGCCTGCGCCTGCGCGGTGGGGATCATCCGCTTGCCTTGCGCTACCAGCAGCGGATCGCCGAAGAACTGGCGGAGCCGCGCCAGCGCTGCGCTCATCGCCGGTTGCGACAGGTTGAGCCGCTCTGCCGCGCGCGACACGCTGCGTTCCTCCACCAGCGCATCAAGCGCCACCAGCAGGTTGAGATCGAAGCCTTTGAAACGCATGAGGCATCCATAATGATTATCGATCAGGATAAAAACAATCGATTTTCGTTATCCTGAATGTTCCGCCATCATGGCCCGTATGGAGAGATTGAACATTCTTGCCGTGGGCGCCGGAATCGGCGGGCTGACGGCGGCGATTGCCCTGTTGCGGGACGGACACCGGGTGACTCTGGTGGAGCGCGATCCGCAATGGAGCGTCTATGGCGTGGGCATCATCCAGCAGGGCAATGTCCTGCGCGCGATGGACCATCTGGGCCTTCTGGGTGCCTTTCTGGAAGGCTCTGTCGGGTTTGATTTCGTTGCTGTCCACGCGCCCAATGGCATGGAGGTCGCACGCGTTCCCTCACACCGCCTGATCGAAGGCTGCCCTGCCAATGTGGGCATTGGCCGCCGCGCGCTGCAACAACTGCTGGCCGATACCGCCAAAGCCGCCGGGGCCGAGGTGCGGCTGGGCCTGACCGTCGCCACGCTGGCGGATGATGGGGAAGGCGTTGATGTCACCTTCTCTGACGGCACCAGCGAGCGATACGATCTGGTGATCGGTGCCGACGGCGTCCATTCGCAGATGCGCGGCATGATCCTTCCCGACGAAGCCGGGCCGCAATTTACGGGCCAGGCGGTGTGGCGTTACAACCTGCCCCGGCCCGACGGGATGGACGCGCTGCACGTCTATAACGGCCCCATCGGGGCGGGTCTGGTGCCGATCAGCGCCGATCTGATGTATATGTATGTCACCACGCCCGAACCCGACAATCCGTGGTATCCGACAGAAGGGCTGGCGGCGGTGATGCGCGCCAAGGTGCCTGCGCCGCTGGCTGATCTTGCCGCACAGATTACCGAGGACGAGGGCGTGGTCTACCGGCCGCTCGAAGGGCTGATTCTGCGCGGCGACTGGCACCGGGGCCGCGTTGTGCTGCTGGGCGATGCGGTGCACGCCACCACGCCGCATCTGGGGCAGGGTGCAGGCATGGCGATCGAGGATGCGATCGTGCTGGCCGAGGAGATTGCCCGCCACACCACTCCGCAGGAAGCCTTTGCCGCCTACCGCGCGCGCCGGTTCGACCGCTGCGCCTATATCGTCGATGCCAGCCTTGCCATCTGCATGGGGCAATTGGGCAAGGGGCCGCCGGTCGACAACGCCAAGGCCACTGCCGAAATGTTCGCCCGCGTGGCGGAACCGATCTGAAGGAAATGATGTGATGAGCCGCGTTACCGAAATCCGCTATGTGGGCTATGGCGTCACCGACATTGCCGCCGAAAGCGCCTTCTATGCCGAGAACTGGGGCCTGGAACAGGTGCCTGCGGACGACGGCATGGCCTATTTCCGCGCGGTCGGCGCGAAGGAGCATCACGTGGTGCGCCTGCGAGCATCGGATGCGAACCATGTCGATGTGATCGCGCTGGCCGCTGACAGCCGCGCCGATGTGGACGATCTGAAGGCCCGCGTGGAAGCGGCGGGGTGCCGCATCATTCACGCGCCCCGCGATCTGACCTCGCCCGGCGGCGGCTACGGCTTCCGCTTCTTCTCGCCCGATGGCCTGCCGTTCGAGATTTCCAGCGATGTCGCCACTGGCCCTTCGCGCGAAGTGGACCGCTGGGAAGGCATCCCGCTGCGCATCAGCCACATCGTGCTGCATTCGCCCGATCACAAGGCAATGGTGGTCTTCTTCACCGATGTGCTGGGCTTCAAGGTGTCCGACTGGTTGGGCGATTTCATGTGCTTTTTGCGCTGTAATTCGGCGCATCACCGCGTGGCGATTTTGCCGGGGCCGCCCTGCCTCAACCATGTCGCCTATGACATGACCAATGTGGACGGGATGCTGCGCGGTGTCTCGCGCCTCAAACAGCGCGATATCGACATTCGCTGGGGGCCGGGGCGGCACACGGCGGGCGACAACACCTTCAGCTATTTCGTCACCCCCATGGGCTTTGCCGTGGAATACACCGCCGAACTGGAGGAAGTGGATTTCGACACCCACGTGGCCAAGGTGCACGAGCCTGCGCCGCGGATCATGGACCAGTGGGGCATTGGTGTCGGCGGGCCGCAGACCATGCCGCACGCCGCACCCGATGCGCGCCTGTTCCAGCCGGCGGAGGCGTAAGGCGCGTGGCCCTGTTCGAATATTTCCCGAACTATATCTGGAACCTGTCGGTCGCCATGGCGCTGGAAAGCGGCGGGCAGATTGGCGAGATCATCGACATGTGCGCGCCCATCCGCGAGGCGGCGCTGGCGGGCGATGCGGCAACGGGCGATTTCATGGCCGCCTGGGTGGCCAAGGCTGACACGCTGCTGGACCTTGCGGCAGAGGACGAGGCACGCGGGCGGGCGTTTTCCGCCTCGGACAAGCTGGAGCGCGCCTCGCTCTACCTGTTGGTTGCCGAACGGATGCAGGCGCAGGGGTCTGCTGGGCGCAAGGAGACTTACGCGCGCGCTCTGGATGCATTCACCCGTTCCACCGCGCTGGGCAAGTTGCCGCGCGAACGGGTGGAAGTGCCGCTGGCCACAGGCACCATGCCCGCGCTGTTTACCCCCGGTGCTGGCGAGGGGCCGCGCCCGGTGGTGGTCTATTGCAACGGGCTCGACAGCACGAAGGAGCTGCTGTTCTGGTCGCGCCTGCCGCACGCGTTGGCGCGGCGCGGCATTTCCACGCTGTGCGTTGATCAGCCCGGCACGGGCGAGGCGCTGCGGCTGCAAGGTCTGCCGGTTGATCCGCATTCGGAAAACTGGGCAAGCCGCGCGGTGGACTGGCTGGAGGGGCGCAGCGATGTCAATCCGTCACGCATCGGCATGGCGGGTATCTCGCTGGGCGGGCATTTTTCGCCGCGCGCGGTGGCCTATGAACCGCGCTTTGCCAGCGGGGCGGTATGGGGCGCGAACCACAACTGGCGCGAAGTGCAGGACAAGCGCATCCGCCGCGAAGGCGAGAACCCCGTGCCGCATTACTGGGCGCATGTGTTCTGGACTTTCGGTGCCACCGACATGGAGGATTTCCTCGCCAAGTCCGCCGACATGAACCTCAACGGACATATGGACCGCATCCGCGTGCCGTTCCTTGTCACCCATGGCGAGAAGGACCGGCAGATTTCGCTCGAATATGCGCACCAGGCCTATGACCAGTTGGTCAATTCTCCGCGCCGCGAACTCAAGATCTTCACGGCGCGCGAAGGCGGGGTGGAGCATGTGGGGGCGGACAATCTGACCTTCGGGCGCGATTACATTGCCGACTGGTTTGCCGACACGCTGGGAGGGCATACAGCATGAGCGAGAAGCCGATCCGCCGCATCGTCACCGGGCATGATCCGCAAGGGCGCGCGGTGTTTCAGGAAGACGGCCCCGTGCCGCGTGTCCAGCGCATTGGCGGGGACGCCGGGCCGCTGTTCTTTGAGGTATGGAACACGACCGCAAGCCCTGCGCAGATTGACCGGGCATCGGGCGAACCGCCGGAAGAGGGCATCAAGCTGGTGCCGCCCAAGGGAGGCACCCGCATCCGCGTGCTCGACATTCCGCCTGATGGCGAGCGCCTCGACGATGTAACGCCCGAAGAAGCCGCCGCGCATTTCGCCGAAGTGGGCGCGGCCGAGGCATCCTCCTACACGGGCGAAGGCTCGCGCCACGCGCGAATGCACCGCACCGAGACGGTGGATTACGGCATCGTGCTGGAAGGCGAGATCGTCCTGATCCTCGACGAAGGCGAGACCGTGTGCCGCGCGGGCGACATCATCATCCAGCGCGGCACCAATCACGGCTGGGCCAACCGGTCGGACGCGAATTGCCGCATCGCTTTCATCCTCATCGACGGGGAATATGTGGACGGCCTCGCATGAAGCTGGCCAGCCGCGCCAACGGAACGCCTGACGGGGAACTGCTGGTCGTCTCGGCCGATGGCACGCGCGGAATTGCCGCCGGCCCCGGCCTGCCGAATCTGCGCGAGGCGCTGGAACGCTGGGGCGAGGCCGTGCCGCTGTTGGCCGATCTCGCCGCAGGGGTGGAGATGGGCACGGGCGAGCCGCTCGATCCCGCCAGCCTGATGGCCCCCCTGCCGCGCGCGTGGCAATGGCTCGATGCGTCCGCGTTCAAGACCCATGCTGATCTGATGCAGGTCGCCTTTGGCCATGATCCGATCGTGCAGGAAAAGCCGCTGATGTATCAGGGCATGTCGCACCGCTTCTACGGCCCGCGGGACGATGTGCCCTTCCCCGATGCACAAGGCGGGATCGATTTCGAAGGCGAGTTTGCCGTCGTCACCGATTTCGTGCCGATGGGCACATCTGCCGCCGATGCAGCGGGGCGGATCCGGCTGGTTCTACAGGTCAACGACTGGTCGCTGCGCCATCTGGCGGTGCCCGAAATGAAGACCGGCTTTGGCTGGGTGCAGGCAAAGCCCGCCTGCTCCGCCGCGCCCTTTGCAGTCACGCCGCACGCGCTGGGCGATGGTTGGCAGGACGGGCGCGTGTGCCTCGATTTGCAGGTGGACTGGAACGGTGCGCGGTTTGGCGCAGCCAATGGCCGCGAAATGACCTTCGGTTTTCACGACCTCATTGCCCATGCCGCGGCCACGCGCGATCTGGCGGCGGGTACGATCATCGGATCGGGCACGGTGGCCAACAGGGACTATGCCCGCGTCGGCTCCAGCTGCATTTCCGAACGCCGCGCGATCGAGATGATCGCCAGCGGCGGCGCGCCGGTGACGGGCTACATGAAACCGGGCGACCGGGTGCGCATGGCGGCGGTGGATGCCCATGGGGCGCAGCCATTTGGGGAAATCGACCAGCGCGTTATCTGCGCTGATTAATTCTGGTGGAGGAAATGCAATGAAATCGGCAACCCGTTACCTCGCTGCCGCACTGGCGGCCTTGGCTCTGCCGCTGGGCGCAGGGGCAAGTCTGGCGCAACAGGACCAGGCGCAGGAAGCCCGCGAGGCGCGCAATTACTCGGTCGAGACGACCCCGGTGGGCACGCTGCTTGATGATCCGGAAGCTGCCGCCATTCTCCAACGGCTGATCCCGGCGGTCTATGCCAACGAGATGTTCCAGTCGCTGGGCCGGCCCAATACGCTGCGCGGTGTGCAACAGTATGAGCCTGCCACGCTGACCAATGCCAAGCTGGCCGAAATCCAGGCAGAGTTCGACAAGCTGGACGGCTGAGCGGCGATTTAGTCCTGACCGGAGGGGTGCTGATCCAGCTCGTCGCCGGTCAGCCCCACGATATGCAGCAGATTGGTGGCCCCGCTCTTGCCGAAGGGCACGCCGGCCAGCATGGCCACGCGCGCGCCCGCCCCGCCAAAGCCGTGGCGCAACGCCATGCGCTTGCCCTTGGCGATCATCTCCTCGAAACTGCCGATATCGCGCGTGGCCACCGGGTGCGCCCCCCACAACAGCGTCACGCGCCGTGCGACCTTGACCGACGGGGTCAGCACCATCAACGGCACGGCGGGCCGCTCGCGCGCCACGCGCCTGGCGGAGGAGCCGCTGTCGGTGAACACGCAGATCGCGTTCAGATCTATGGTATCGCCGATGGTCATGCAGGCATGGGCCAGCGCATCGGCCACGGTTGCATCGGATGGCGTTTCCAGCATCCGCACCCGCGCCTTGTAGCCTTCGTCGGCCTCCACATGGGCGGCGATCGAATCCATCATCAGCACGGCTTCTTCGGGCCATGCCCCGGCGGCGGTCTCCGCGCTCAGCATCACCACATCGGCCCCGTCATACACCGCGTTCGCCACGTCGGACACTTCGGCGCGGGTCGGGGTGGGGCTTTCGATCATGCTTTCCAGCATCTGCGTCGCCACGATCACCGGCTTGCCGGTAAGGCGGGTGGCGTTGACGATCTTCTTCTGGATCGGCGGCACTTCTTCGGGGAGCATTTCCACCCCCAGATCGCCACGCGCCACCATCACGCCATCGGCGGCGGCGATGATCTCGTCCAGCCGCTTCACCGCCATCGGCTTTTCGATCTTGGCGCACAGGAACGCCTGCCCGCCCATCAGCGCTTTGGCTTCCTCCACATCCTCGGGCCGCTGGACGAAGGAAAGGCCGATCCAGTCCGCCCCCTGTTCCATGGCGAAGGCAAGGTCGGCGCGGTCCTTGTCGGTCAGCGCGGGGATCGGCACTTCGGCATCGGGCACGTTCACGCCCTTGCGGTCGGAGATCACCCCGCCCACTTCGGCCATGCAGGTGATCGAGCCGGTCGTCACCTCCACTACGCGCAGGCGAATCTTGCCATCATTGATCAGCAAGCGTTGCCCTACATCCAGCGCTTTGAACAATTCGGGATGCGGCAGGCACACGCGCGTCGCATCGCCCGGCGCAGGATCGCGATCCAGCGTGAAGCGCGCGCCATGGGCGATCACCGCCTTGCCTTGCGCAAAGGTGCCCACGCGAAGTTTGGGCCCCTGTAGGTCGCACAGAATGGCGATGGGGCGGCCAAATTCCTTTTCCAGCGCGCGCACGCGGCGGAAATTCGCCTCGTGCATGGCGTGGTCGCCGTGGCTCATGTTGAATCGGAAGGCATCGGCTCCGGCGCGAAACAGCGCGCGCAGCACATCGGCATCGCTGCTGGCCGGGCCGAGCGTTGCCAGGATCTTGATCTTGCGGGAACGGCGCGGCAGGCGCGTGGACTTGGCTGTGGTCATGGGCCAAAGCCTATGGCACGCCTGTGCGACAAGACAAGGACGAGAAAATGCTCAATGCCCCCGATGCCCTGGAAAATCTGCCCGATGATGTGGCCGCGGCCGCGTTTCGCCGCCTCGTCAGCCATTTGCAAGCCCGCCACGATGCGCAGAACATCGATTTGATGGGGCTGGCGGGATTCTGCCGAAATTGCCTGGCCGACTGGATTCGCGATGCGGGCTATGATGGCGACAAGGAAGCCGCGCGCGCGCTGATCCACGGAATGCCGAGCGCCGATTGGAAGGCGAAATACCAGACCGAAGCGACGCCGGAACAGCTCGCCCGCATGGAGGAAAGCCTGAAGCGGAACGGCCCCGCGCACTGATTTTCCACAAGGGGCACTTTGCCCGAATCTGCTGCCGCCTCTATCCGGGCCGCCGACTGATTCTCAATTCTGACCGGAGTTTCCCATGGCCGAAGCCACTGACGACCGCCTGCGCCTGCTGATCGAGCGTATCGAACGCCTTGAGGAAGAAAAGAAGGGCATCGCCGATGATATCCGCGACGTTTATGCCGAGGCGAAGGCGGTGGGCTACGATCCCAAAATCATGCGGCAGGTGGTGCGCCTGCGCAAGATGAAGCCCGATGACCGGAACGAGATGGAACTGGTGCTGGAAACCTACAAGAACGCACTGGGCCTTGGCTGAGGCAAAAGCGGCGCAAATCTTGAAACGGGGCCAAGCTGTATTATACTCCTAACACGCCATTCCGGCGGCAGGAGGATTTGCACATGGCCAGCCCGTGGAAGGATGCGCGCGGCATCCTCGTCACCACCACCCACAGCATCGAGGGGCGGCCCATCCAGGATTATCTGGGCGTGGTCACCGGCGAAGTGATCGTGGGCGCCAATATTTTCCGCGATATGTTCGCCAGCGTGCGCGACATCGTGGGCGGGCGTTCGGGCAGTTACGAAAAAGTGCTGGCCGATGCGCGCGAACAGGCGATTGGCGAATTGCAGGCGGCTGCGGCGTCACGCGGCGGCAATGCCGTGGTGGGCGTGGATCTGGATTACGAGGTGCTGGGCAAGACCGGCTCGATGCTGATGGTCAGCGTCAGCGGCACGGCGGTGCGCATCTAGCCGCCTTTCCCCTGCCGCACATTGTTCCTGCCGCGCACGGTTGAAGCAGGCGCACGGCTGCGCTAGGCCGCGCGCACATTCTTTTCACGCATCCGGCAGAAGCGAACCATGGCAGGCCATTCCAAATTCAAGAACATCATGCACCGCAAGGGTGCGCAGGACAAAAAGCGGTCCAATCTGTTTTCCAAGCTTTCCCGCGAAATCACCGTGGCGGCGAAGATGGGCCTGCCCGATCCGGATATGAACCCGCGCCTGCGGCTGGCAGTGAACGCGGCCAAGGCGCAGTCCATGCCCAAGGACAATATCCAGCGCGCGATCGACAAGGCGAGCGCTGCCGGCGGGGAAGATTACGAGGAAGTGCGCTACGAAGGCTATGGCCCCGGCGGCAGCGCGATCATCGTGGAAGCGTTGACCGACAACCGCAACCGCACCGCCACCAATGTGCGCAACGCCTTTGCCAAGAATGGCGGCAATATGGGCGCCTCCGGCTCGGTCGCGCACGGCTTTGAACGGCTTGGCATGATCGAATATCCGGCCGGCGTTGGTGACGAGGACAAGGTGCTCGAAGCCGCGATCGAGGCGGGCGCGGACGATGTCGAATCGGGCGAGGAAGGCCACACGATCTGGACGCAGATGGAAGCCCTGCACGAAGTGGCCAAGGGGCTGGAAGCTGTGCTGGGCGAGGCCGAAACGGTCAAGCTGGCGTGGAAGCCCAACCTCACCGTCTCGCTCGACGAGAAGGACGCCGCGACGCTGCTCAAGATGATCGACATGCTCGATGACGATGACGACGTGCAGACCGTGTGGGGCAATTACGAAATCGCTGACGAGGTGATGGAGAAGCTGGGTTAAGGCCCGGCGCTGCGGTCCGTTCGTGTCGAGCGCAGTCGAGACACGGCCAGCAGGCCTCTCGACTTCGCTCGAGGCGAGCGGCACAAGGCCCAAATGCTGATCCTCGGCCTCGACCCCTCGCTGTCCTCCACCGGTTGGGGCGTGTTGCGTGTGGATGGCGTGCGGATTGCCCATGTGGCGCATGGCCAGATTGCAACCGATGCCAAGGCGCCCATGGCGCAGCGGCTGGCGGCCCTCCACGCCGGGATTGCCGATGTTATCGCGCTGCACCGCCCCCATCGCGCGGCGGCGGAAGAAGTCTTTCTCAACACAAACCCGCAATCCACGCTCAAACTGGCGCAGGCGCGCGGGTGCGTGCTGGCGGCGTGCGGGGCGGCGGGCCTGACGGTGAACGAGCACGCCGCGCGGTTGGTGAAGAAGGCCGTGGTGGGCACCGGCGGGGCGGAAAAGACCCAGGTGCAGGCCATGCTCAAAGTGCTGTTGCCCGGCGTCGCCATCACCGGCGCGGATGCGGCGGATGCGCTGGCGGTGGCGATAGCGGATGCGCATCTTGGCGCGCATCCGGGCAGAAGGGGTTAGGCGCGATGTATCTGGTCGTCTTCCGCAACACCAAACGCGCCGATATGGCCCCGACCGCCTATGCCGCAGCAGCGGAGGAGATGGAGGCTCTCGCCCGCGCGCAGCCCGGTTTCGTGTCGTTCAAAAGCTTTGCAGCCGAAGATGGCGAGGTCGTCGCCCTGTCCGAATGGGCGGATGAAGCCGCCGCGCATAGCTGGGGCCGCATGGCCGCGCACCGTGATGTGCAGGCGCGCGGGCGAGCTGAATGGTATGCGGAATACACCCTCTACGGCTGCGCCAACCCGCGCATCCATCGTTTCACGCACGAGGACTGAGCATGACGATCACACTCTACGGCATCCCCAACTGCGACACGGTGAAGAAGGCGCGTTCATGGCTGGATGCGCGCGGGATCGCGCATGAATTCCATGACTACAAGAAGCACGGTGCCGATCCGGCGCTGGTGGCTGAATGGATGGCGGAAATGGGCGTGGACACCGTGCTGAACCGGCGCGGCACCACGTGGAAGAAGCTGTCGCCCGAAGAACAAGCGAAGGCCGCCAGCCCGGAAGGCGCTGTCACGCTGCTGACGCAACACCCTTCCATGGTCAAGCGGCCGGTGGTGGTCCATCCCGGTGGCCTGCTGGTGGGGTTTGACGAGAAGCAATGGGAATCCGCGCTGCTTTGAATGGGGCCTTGGCCCCGCTGCTGCTGGGGCTTAGCCTGCCCGCCATGGCGCAGGGCTCCGATTTCCTCATCATCGCGCATCGCGGCGCCAGTGGCGAGCGGCCCGAACACACGCTGGCCGCCTATGACCGGGCGATAGATCAGGGCGCCGATTATATTGAGCCCGATCTTGTGGCCACGAAAGACGGCGTGCTGGTCGCCCGGCACGAGAACGAGATTTCGGGCACCACCGATGTGGCAGATCGCCCGGAGTTTGCGGGTCGCCGCACCACCAAGCTGATCGATCGCGAGGAAGTGAGCGGCTGGTTCACCGAGGATTTCACGCTTGCCGAACTGCGCACCCTGCGCGCCCGCGAACGCCTTCCGCAACTGCGCGTCGCCAATACCGCGTTTGATGGCCTCTATCAGGTGCCAACGCTGGCCGAAGTGATCGCGCTGGTGCAGGCGCGCGAGGCGGAGACAGGGCGGCGCATCGGCCTTTATCCCGAAATCAAGCATCCGGCCTACTTCCTTGGGATTGGGCACGATCTGGCCGCCATGCTGGTGGAGGAACTCCACACTGCCGGATACCGCAATGCGGACGATCCGGTGTTCATCCAGAGCTTTGAGGTCATGCCGCTGCAAAGGCTGGATACCATGACCGATCTCAGGCTGGTGCAGCTTGTGTCGGCACAGGGCGGCGCTGCCGATCTGCCCGGCACGACCTATGCCGATATGCTATCCGGCGAGGGGCTGGCGGGCATCGCCGCCTATGCCGATGGGATCGGCGCGGAATTGCGATTGCTGCTGGATGACGAGGGCGCATCCACGGGCCTTGTCGATGCGGCGCATGCAGCAGGGCTGGTGGTGCATGGCTGGACGCTGCGCAAGGAGAATGCGTTCCTTCCGTTTGCAGCAAGAGTGGGCGACGATCCGGCGGGCATTGGCTGTGAGAGCCGCGTGCTGCGCGCACTGGTGGAAGCAGGCACCGACGGCGTATTTACCGACGATCCGGGCCGCAGCGTAACGTGGCGGCAGGGAATGGAAAACCTGCTCTGCACTGTGATTGGCGATTAGCTGAGGAAATAATCCTTCGGTTCCAGCGGCGCCGGCGCCTCTTCGTCCAGATGCGGGGCGAGGCTGATTTCGGCCGCGCGGCAGATTGCGTCCAGCGGCAGGCCGTTGGGCGTCTGGCCGAAGGGGTGGCTCAATTCCTCGGTCACTTCGGCAAGACCAAAAAAGACATAGCCGACAATGCCCACGAACACCGGCGTCAGCCAGCCGGCCGGGCCAACCAGCGCCAGCGGCAGCAGCAGGCAGAACAGCCAGGTGGTGCGGTAGATCAGCAGCGAATAGACATAGGGCAGCGGCGTGGTCGCGATCCGTTCGCACCCGGCCTGTTTCAGCGCCATGCTGCGCAGCCGTTCAGCCAGAGTGCGCTGGCCAAAACTGTCGATCATGCCGCCTAAGGCGCCCTGCTTTACCAGCGCTGCCATCGCATCGAGCGCGGCATCGGGCGGGTGTGGCGCATCGGTCAGCGTGCCTCCGTGGCGCTGTGCCAATTCGTCGCCGCCAAGCCCGCGCAGATTGGCGCGGTGCAGATGCAGAAAGCCGCGCGCGGTGCGCAGCAGCGACAGGCGCAGGGCATCGTCGCGCACGAACACCTCCGCCTCCCGCGCAAGGCTGCGCATATCGGCGAGCAAACCGCCCCACAGCTTGCGCGCTTCCCACCAGCGGTCATAGGCGGCGTTGTTGCGAAAGCCGAGGAACAGCGAGAGCGCGATGCCAAACACGGTGAAGCCCAGTCCCCCGGTTTCGGGCAGCAAATCGGCTCGCCGATCCAGCCAGACCAGCAAGGCGGCAAATCCCATCAGTGCGATCAGGCGCAGCGCAATGCGCGGCAGGATCGACCCCCGGATCGCAAAGATCAGATCAAGCGCGCGCGGAGCGTCGCGGACGATCACCGCCGCGCGCCCCTATCCGGCCCGCGCGGTGACGATGTAATTCAGCGCCAGATCGTCGGAAAGATGCAGGCCTTTGGCCGGCGACCAGGTGATCCCGCGCGGCTCGCCCATGATCAGGCCTGCATCGGCCAGCAGGTCGCGCAGTTCATCAGGGGTAATGAAATCGCCCCAATGGTGTGTGCCCTTTGGCACCGCTCCCAAGGCCTCTGCCGCGCCCACCAGCAGCAGGCGGCTGGCGGTGGTGCGGTTGGGGGTGGAGAGCACCATCAGCCCGCCATCGGCCAGATGCGCGGCCAGTTGGGCGACGAAGGCGGGCTTGTCGGCCACGTGCTCGATCACTTCCATGCTGGTGACCAGATCAAATGGGCCGAGGCCAAGGCTGGCCAGTTCGCCGTGGTGATAGGTGATCGCCAAGCCTCCGCCCGCCGCATGGCGCACGGCCGCCGCGATGTTTTCCGCCGCCGCGTCCACGCCGGTGACATTTGCGCCCAGCCGCGCCAGCGGTTCGCACAGCAGGCCCGCGCCGCAGCCCACATCCAGCGCGGTTTTGCCCGCCAGCGGGCGGATGGAGCGGACATCGCCGCCCCAGTGCAGGTCCACCGCCTCGCGCAGGAAAGTGAGCCGCACCGGGTTCAGCCGGTGGAGCATGGCGGAGGAGCCGGCAGGGTTCCACCAGTCCGCTGCCAGCGCCCCGAAATGCGCCGCCTCGTCTGCGCGGATGGTTTCATTTGCCAAGGTGTCAGGAGCGCTTGCATCAGCCATGCTGCATCCCTAACAGCGCGCGAAGTCTTAAGCCAGTATGCAGCAGGGGATGAACCCGTGGCCCGTATTGTGATGAAGTTTGGCGGCACCTCGATGGCGGGGACGGAGCGTATTCGCCGTGTGGCCAATATCGTGCGCGCGCAGGCCGCCAAGGGCGATGAAGTGGCGGTGGTCGTATCCGCCATGGCGGGCGAGACGGACCGGCTGGTCAATTTCTGCCGCGAAGCGAACGCGCTGTACGATCCGGCCGAATACGATGTGGTTGTGGCATCGGGCGAACAGGTGACCAGTGGCCTGTTGGCCCTTACCCTGCAGGCCATGGGCTGCCGCGCGCGCAGCTGGCTGGGCTGGCAGGTGCCGATCAAGACCGACGACGCCCACGCCAAGGCCCGGATCGAGGAGATCGACGCCCCCGCATTGATCGCCGCGATGCAAAGCGGCCAGATCGCGGTGATTCCCGGCTTTCAGGGCGTGACGCCCGATGGCCGCGTCACCACGTTGGGCCGCGGCGGTTCGGATACCTCTGCCGTGGCGGTGGCTGCGGCGGTGAAGGCCGATCGCTGCGACATCTACACCGATGTCGATGGCGTCTACACCACCGATCCGCGGATTGTGGCCAAGGCCCGCAAGCTGAAGAATGTGACGTACGAGGAAATGCTCGAACTCGCCTCGGTCGGCTCGAAAGTGTTGCAGACGCGTTCGGTCAGCCTGGCGATGAAGGAGAAGGTGCGCGTGCAGGTCCTCTCCTCCTTTGTGGACGAGAACGCGCCCGATGCCGACAGCCTGCCGGGCACGATGATCGTGTCGGACGAGGAACTTGCCAAAATCAGCCAAGAGGGACTGGACATGGAACGCCAACTCATCACCGGTATCGCCGCCGACAAGAACGAGGCCAAGATCACCCTGACCCGCGTGGCCGACCGGCCCGGCGCTGTCGCCGCGATCTTCGGTCCACTGGCGGCCGCCAGCATCAATGTGGACATGATTATCCAGAACATCGCCAAGGACAAGGGCGAGACCGATGTCACCTTCACCGTGCCCAAGGCCGATTTGCTGCGCGCGCAGACGCTGCTGGAAGAACGCAAGGAAGCCATCGGCTATTTCCGCCTGATCGCGGATGACAAGGTGGCGAAGATTTCGGTCGTGGGCGTGGGTATGCGCAGCCATGCGGGCGTGGCGGCCACCATGTTCAAGGCGCTGGCCGATCGCGGCATCAATGTGCAGGCAATTTCCACCAGTGAAATCAAGATCAGCGTGCTGATCGACGCGGACGAGACCGAACTGGCCGTGCGCGTGCTGCATTCAGCTTACGAGCTGGACGCCGCTGCCTGATCCTGGTGTGCCTTACCGGGCACGAAAAAGCGGGCCGCCATTGCTGGCAGGCCCGCTTTTCTTATGGGCGTCCAGTTAATCCAGATTGCACGTCAATCCAGATTTATCGTGTAGGTGCTGCACACATCCACATTGTTGCGCAGGATCTCGCGCCCGCCGCGTGTCACCGCACGGATGTTGAATCGGCACGCGCCCGACCCGTCATCAATCGTGGTTTGCCAGCTGTCGCCTGCGATAATGACGTTGGAGCCCAACTGATCCGGCCCCCAGTCGCGGTTGGCGACATTGGCCCAGTAGATATACCAGACTGATTCCTTGCCGTTGTTGGCGAAGGAGACCGCGCGGTTGCGCCCGTCGTTCGTTGTGCCCGAATTGCTGGCGGCATCCGCGCGGATCGTTTCCATATCCACGCTGAAACGGTTCCAGACATTGCCGAGATTGCTTACGTCCATCTGGTAGGTTTCGCACCCTGATCGCGCCTGACGGTAGAGCGTGAAGAAGGTGATGTCGGTGTAATCGTAATCCGAATGCACCGTCTGCCCGCTGGGGCTGCGCACGGTGAAATCGAGATCGGTATCGCCGTCCCCGCGCACCGAGACATAGACTTCCGGATTGCAGATCGTCAGATCGACCGAATAGGTGTCATTCGCCTCCACCCGGTAGCTGTCCGATTGAGCCAGCGCCGGGGTGGCGGACAAGGCGGTGCCGAGGGCCGAGAAGGCGGCCAGCAGCGTGGCGGCAAGTGGCAAGCGTTTCATGTTGTCCCCCACAAGAAAACTCCAGGATGCCCGCGGGCAGGGGGAGGGCGGGATGACGCGATCCGGCGGCCCTGCGATTGCATCCGAGGCCCTGTTTATGCCCGCCATTGCAGCATGGCAATTGAATGGTGCGCAACCGCCGCGCGAATGACAGGATTTGTATGAATTGGCGCGATCTGCGCGGAGGGATGGACCGCTCGTCTTGTCGCCCGCGCCGATCCGGCCTAGAGGCGGCGCCGGCAACAGAACAGGCACCGGCATGACACGCTTTCCCAAGACCCAGGCGCTGATGCAGCGCGGCGCAGAATTTCTCGGCAGCGAAACCGCAATTCTGTGCGGCGCGATGAGCTGGGTTTCCGAACGCAATCTGGTAGCCGCGATCAGCAATGGCGGCGGCTTTGGCGTGATTGCCTGCGGGGCGATGACGCCCGAACTGCTCGATACCGAAATCGCCGCGACACGCGCGCTCACCGCCAAGCCCTTCGGCGTCAACCTCATCACCATGCACCCCGATCTGTTCGACCTGATCGCGGTGTGCGCCCGGCACAAGGTCAGCCATGTGGTGCTGGCCGGCGGCCTGCCGCCCAAGGGCAGCGTGGAAGCGATCAAGCAAACCGGGGCCAAGGTCATCTGTTTTGCTCCCACGCTGGCGCTGGGCAGGAAGCTGCTGCGATCGGGCGCAGATGCGCTGGTGATCGAGGGGAGCGAGGCGGGCGGGCATATCGGCCCGGTGTCCACATCCGTGCTGGCGCAGGAAATCCTGCCCGAACTGAGCGCGGACAATCTGGTGTTCGTGGCGGGTGGTATCGGCAATGGCGCGATGATTGCCGCTTATCTGGAAATGGGCGCAGCCGGCGTGCAATTGGGCACGCGCTTTGCCTGTGCCACTGAAAGCATCGCGCATCCCGATTTCAAGAAGGCCTTCTTCCGCGCTTCGGCCCGCAACGCGGTGGCATCGGTGCAGCTCGATCCGCGCCTGCCGGTGATCCCGGTGCGCGCATTGGAGAACGAAGGCACCGCCGAATTCACCGCCAAGCAGCGCGAGGTGGCGCTGCTGCTCGATCAGGGCAGCATCGACATGGAAGAAGCGCAGCTGCGGATCGAGCGCTTCTGGGCCGGCGCGCTGCGGCGTGCGGTGATTGATGGCGATGTGAAAAGCGGAAGCGTGATGGCGGGCCAATCGGTCGGCATGGTAACCAAGGAAGAACCCGCCGCCGAAATCATCGCCACGCTGATGGCCGAGTGCGAGGCGGCTTTGACAGGCCGCCGCGCCTGACCACCTAACCGGCAAGCCCCAGCAGCACCCGCGTGGTGGTATCAGGGTCGTTCTGCATCACGAAGTGATCGGTCGCCGCCTCGTGATAGTCCCATCCGGCGGCTTTGGCCTTCTCGGCAAAGCGCGGGAAGGGCGTGGGGTTATACTGGGTGGCGAAGATATAGCTCTTCTTCGGGATCGCGGCTTCTGCGCCGGTCAGCTTCACCGCCTCCACCAGGGTGAGCAGCGGGTGGTAACCCACGATGCCGGGCACGGGCTGCCAGTCATCCGGCGTCATCAGCGGGCGGATCAGGCCGGGCGTGTGCTTTTGCGCTTCCATGTACCAGTTGTGCTCGAAATCGCCGGTAATGTGCCACAGGCTTTCCCCGTCATCGGGCAGGAAGGCATCGACATAGCACAGCGCGTCAATCTGCCGGCCCAGCCGCGCGGCAACCCCCGTGATCACCATGCCGCCATAGGAATGGCCCGCCAAGACGAAGCGGTCGATGCCCGCATCGGCGATCTGCTGGCACACCGCGTCCACGTGATCGGAGAGCGTGATGCCCGGATGCAGTTCGGCCTGCCGCGCGCCAAGGCCGGGCAGCGTGGCGGTGAGCGCCTGATGCCCCGCTGCCTCCAGCCGCGCGGGCACTTCGCCCCAGCTGTGATGCCCGCCCCATGCGCCGTGAACCAGAACGTAATCGGCCATGTCTGTCCCCTCTCCCGAAAAGCAAAAGCCCCGCGAAGCTGTGACGCTTCGCGGGGCTTGTATCAAGCGGCCTTCAAGGCAGGCTTGGCTCAGCCCTTGCGGGTCGAACGCCAGCCCTGCGCATAGGTGTCGCCAGCCATGGCCGAATACGGCACGGGCGACACACGCACGCGCACGTTAAGCTGCTTGTGCGGCTCGACGGTGGTCTTTCTGGTGCCGCCGTTTTCTTCGCCCCACACCACGTGCAGGTCGGTGCCCAGCGGGATTTCGTGGTCAACAGTCGCAAGGCTCAGAGCCTTCTTCTCGTTATACGAGTAGCCGGTGAACAGCGACAGGCCCACGGTGCGGCCGTTCGCGTCAATGACCTTGTCGTAATTGCTGTTGGCATAGTTGGCCAGCGGCAGGTCGAAGAACTTGTACTGTTCGCCTTCGGGATCGAACAGCGAGCCGACGATCTTCTTCATGTCGTCGGCGTGCCATTCGAGCGTGACCTTCTTGCGCTGAACCGACGGATCGATCTTTTCCAGCGCGGCGCGGCCGATGAAGTCGTGGTCGAACTTCACGAACGGGCCATAGCCCAGCTCCCACGGGTTCAGGTAATAGTCTTCGATGTTGTCGGACACGAAGGAACCGCCGATCGCGCCGGTGGCTTCGTAGCTGTCCGCACCCAGCCATTCGCGGTAATCGGCCAGCTCGTCGCCGGTGTAGATCGCGGGCAGGGGGCTCGGGATCCAGCCCGATTCCAGCGTGTTCGACGGATAGGCGCGCGAACCCACGGCGATCAGGCCGAATTCTTCGCCAGCCTTCAGGATTTCGTCGCGGATGTAGTCCTGCTCTTCATACGGACCCCAGATTTCGAGGCCCGGCGAGCCGGCCATGCCGTGACGCAGAGTGCGAACGGTCTTGTTGCCGATCTTCATCGACGACATATGGAAGAACTTCAGCTTGTCCAGCGGTTCGCCGTTCAGCTTTTCGATCACGTCCCATGCGCGCGGGCCCTGGATCTGGAAGCGCCAGGAAATGCGGTGCACCGGCTTGCCCATCGGGCGGCTGGGCGAACGCGGATCGTTGATGATGTTGACGTTGTACTTGCCCTTTTCCGCCTGGAAACGGAGCCAGTTGGCGGCGGGCGCGCGGCCCACATACACGAATTCGTCTTCTTCCAGCCAGAAGATGATGCCGTCACCGATCACATGGCCATAAGGCGTGGTGGGGACATACTGCTTGGCCTTGTTGACCGTCCAGCCCTTGGGGCTGTTGATCATGGTGTCGGTCAGCAGCTTGAGCGCGTCCGGACCCTTGATGTACAGGTCGAACATATGGTGCGACTGATCGAACAGCACGGCCGAGTGCTGCCAGGCCCACTGTTCCGAACGCCAGTTGGAAAATTCCGGCGCGACGACCGGATACACATAGGCACCGATCTGCGAATTGCGGAGCTTGCCGACGATGTCGGTCGTGCCCTGCAGGATCTGTTCAAGATTCTCAGCCATTGCTTCACCTCTCCATGCTTGTGAAGGAATCACATACGCGAAATTGTATGCGTCACATACAATGTTGCGCTAGGGGTGCAAGCGATAAGGCGCATATTGCGCGGCAAAAGCGCCAAAGAATCGGTGGAGGGAGATTGGCCAAGGATGAGGGGAGAGATGGGAATGAAAGTCGAAGCGCTCGATCATGTGAACATCATTACCGATGATCTGGACGGGACGGCCCGGTTCTATGCGGAATTGCTGGGGCTGGAACGGCGCGACGCCCCCCCGCCGCTGACGCCTGAAACCGCACAATGGATGTATGACGATGCGGGCCGCGCCATCATCCATATCAACTCGCTCGATTGCGTGCGCGCCTATGACCGCGAGATCACGCCGGGCGATCTGACCGGCGCGCTGCACCATGTGGCGCTGCGGCTGACCGGATACGAGGAAACGCTGGAGCGGCTGAAAGCGCGCGGGGCGGATTTTCAGGAGAATATCGTCGCCGCGATTGGTCTGCGGCAGATTTTCACCGCCGATCCGAACAATGTGCTGCTGGAACTGAACTTCTTCGGGGAGTGATGCTTCGACCTTTCGACAAGCTCAGGATGAGCGGGCTGATTTGCACCGTTCATTCACTCCGCTCACCCTGAGCTTGTCGAAGGGTATGTAAGCAGCTTATGTCCAAGCGCATGGATTTCCATGCCTATCTTCTGCGCTGCACCGATGATTCCTACTACGCAGGCCACACGGATAATCTGGATCAGCGCCTTGCGCAGCATCAGTCGGGCAGCTTTGGCGGCTACACCGCAGTCCGTAGGCCGGTGACTTTGGTGTGGTCGGATCGGTTCGGTACACGCGACGAAGCCTTCGCTGCCGAACGCCAGATCAAGGGTTGGAGCCGGGCCAAGAAGGAAGCGCTGATTGCTGGCGATTGGGAGCGGGTGAAAGTTCTGGCGCGCAATCGGCAGGATGATCCTTCGACAAACTCAGGATGAGCGGCCTTCGACAGGCTCAGGATGAGCGGGGTTGCGATTACCGCGGCACCGTGCCCGCAATCGTCGTGCGATACATTTCGCGGCGGAAGCCGTCGTAATCGTTGGGCGCAAGGTGCATCGTGGCCGCATTGTCCCACAGACATACCATGCCCGGTTTCCAGCGCAGGCGGCAGGTAAAGGCGTGCTGCGTGGTATGCCAGACGAGGAAATCGATCAGCGGCTTGGCCTCGTGCGTGGTCATCCCCTCGATGCCGGCGGCGTAGGTATCGCAGATATACAGCGCCTCCTCTCCCGTGACCGGATGCTTGCGCACAAGAGGGTGATAGGAACCGCGCATCCCCTGTTCGTGCTTTTGCGCATCGCCAAAGCTGATCGCGGCGCCGCGCAGGAACTCCTGCGTCGCGTAATTGTTGCGCGCACTCATCCACACTTTCAGCGGCCGCAACATGGCCTGATAAGTGGGTGAGAGGTGGCGGAAGGCGAGTGCGGTATTCGCCCACACCGTGTCGCCGCCCCAAGGCGGGCCGTCTACCTGCCGCAGAAAGGTGATGCTGGGCGGTTCGGGCAGGAAGGGGCTGTCGGTATGCCAGCCGCCGCCGAACAGGCTGGGCGTCACCTCGTCGGCTTCCTTGATGATCGGGTGCACATCGCGGTGGCCGGGCACGCCCTGCGTATAGGCATCGACCGCGAAATCTCCCAGCCGCAGCGAAAACGCCTCGTGCTCGGCATGGGTCAGGTTCTGGTCGCGCACGAAGATCATCTTGTGCTTCCACAGCGCCTGCTTCAGGCTTTCGACGCCTTCGTCCGACAAGTCGGGCAGGCGCACGCCGGTGATCTCCGCCCCCATCGAGGAGGCGAGCGGCTCCACGCCGAAATGGTTCGATTGGAACGGGCGGTTATCGAAATCCCCGCACGGCGCCACGCGCACTTGCCACATCGCATCTCTCCCCTGTGCCTTGCATCACGCGAGGCGGCGGCATTCTTGTGCGATACCGTCCGCCCCGCAATGACCGATGTCAATTAAAGCGCGATCACTGTCTTGCCGAAGCTGTCCGGCCCCCAGGCATGGGCATAGGCCTTGCCCGCGTCCTCGAACGTGAAGGTCGCGCCGATGGGCGGTTTGATGCCGTGCTGATCGACAAAGGCGTTGAGGCGGTTTGCCATCGCCACGCTGCCCACAAAGATGCCCCGGATGCTGCCGCCGGTCATCATGAGTTGGCGCGGATGCGGCGGATCGCCATCGGCCAGCACGCCGATCAGCGCAATCTCGCCTTCGGAGGCGAGCGCGTTCATGCTCTGCTGCAAGGTGCCCACACCGCCGACTTCGACCACCTTGTGCGCGCCGCCAAATTCCCTGGCGATATGCGCCCCCCATTCAGGCACCGCCTTGTAATTGACCCCGTGCGCCGCGCCCAGCGCCATCACGCGGGCGAGCTTCTCATCGGAAGAGGAGGTGGCGATCACCTCGGCCCCGGCGGCTTTCGCCAGTTGCAGCGCAATCATCGAAACGCCGCCCGAACCCAGCACCAGCACGCGGCTCCCCGCCTTGATGGGGCGCCCGCCTTCGAACAGCGCATTCCACGCGGTGACGCCTGCGCAGGGCATACAGGCGGCCTCGGCATAGGAGAGGCTGTCCGCCATCTTCACCACGCCATGCGCGGGCAGCACGACCTTTTCGGCCAGCATGCCCGGTGCCTTGCCGTCACCCAGCGCGCGGCCCATTACCTGCGGGCCGTCCACCCAGTCCATGAAGAAGCTGCCCTGCACCCGGTCACCCGGCTTGAACGCGGTCACGCCTTCGCCCACCGCCAGCACATCGCCCGCGCCATCGGACAGCGGCACCGAAGGCTGCGTGATCGGGCCGCCGAAATACTTGCCCGCCGCCACCGCGAAATCGCGGTAATTGATCGACCATGCCTTGGGCGCGATCAGCACTTCGCCGGGGCCGGCGACCGGATCGGGCAATTCGCCCAGATAGAGCTGGCCGAAACTTTCGCAGCCCTCAGGCAGCAACCATGCACGCATTCATGTTCTCCCGAAAATGTCTCAGACTTCGATGGATTCCAGCACGCCGCCATCCACGGCCCAGTCCTGCCCGGTCACGTGGGCAGCCGCATCGGACAAAAGGAAACAGGCGACCTCGACCAGTTCCTCGCAAGAGCCCATTCGGCGCTGCGGCACGCGCGCGGCAATACGGCCTTTCTGCTCGTCCGGAATGCGGGCCAGCGCCTCGGTCTCGATAAAGCCGGGGATGATGCAATTGGCGCGGATGCCGTGCGGGGCCATCTCCACCGCGATCGCGCGGGTGAGGCCCAGCACGCCGTGCTTGGAGGAGACATAGGCCGGGTTCATCGCCATGCCACGCTTGGATGCCATCGATCCAGTCACAAGGATCGACCCCTTGCCAGCCTCGATCATGGGCGGCAGCACCTTTTGCGCGGCCCAAAAAACGGAGGAGAGGTTCACCCGCAAGGTTTCCTCGAACACCGCCGGATCAAATGCGGTGAAGGGGGTGAAGCCGCCGGTCAGGCCCGCATTGGCGAACAGCGCCTCGACGGGGCCGAAATGCGCGGCGGCGGCATCCAGCGCGCTCTCCAGCGCCGCCTTGTTGCCCACATCGGCGGCAAAACCCGCCGCGTTGGCCCCGATGCCCGCGACCACTTCATCCAGCACGTCCTTGCGCCGCGCGATCAGCGAGACGCGCGCCCCGCGTGCTGCGAGCATTTGCGCGGCGACAAGGCCAATGCCGCTGGATGCGCCGGTGATGCAGATATGCTTGGCATTGAAATTCACGCCCTCTCTCCCCTCAGGCCCTCACCTCTCACGAAGGCGGCCCATTTGTCCGCCCCCGGATAATCGCTTGCGTCCGGATCCCACACCTGCCGCATGATCGCGTGCGCCGTGGCTTCGTCCATCCCGTTTTCGATATGATAGCGGCAGAAGAAGGCCGAGACACGCCAGTTCATGATGCAATGCACATGGACGGGCCGATCATCCGCGTCCAGCGCGGCGGCAAAGGCGCGGTAATGCGCCTCTGCCGGCGCATCGAAGGGCACGGGGATATGGACATAATCCAGCCCTGCCGCCGCCATCTCTGCCTCCGCTTCGGGCAAGGCTTCAGAATGTGTCGCCAGCGCCAGATTGATGACGCGCCGCGCGCCCATCGCGGCCAGCCGCGCCGGATCGCCCGGCTGCAACCGGCCCGATGTGGTCACCCGGTCCGACAGGCGCAGAAAGGCGCGGATGTCGGCGGGATCGGTCATTCCTGCGCTCAGACCAGCCCCAGAACCCTGGCGGCGTTGTCCTTCATGATGCCGGGCATCACGTCGTCACGGAAGCCGACTTCGGCCGCCGCCGCCATCCACTTGTCCGGGTGAATCAGCGGGAAATCGGTGCCGAACAGCATTTTGTGTTTCAGCTGCGTGTTCGCATACTGGATCAGCTGCTTGGGGAAATATTTCGGGCTCCATCCCGACAGGTCGATGAACACATTGGTCTTGTGCAGCGCCATGCTCAGGCTTTCATCCACCCAGGGCCAGCTGGGATGGGCCAGGATGATCTTCATGTCGGGGAAATCCACCGCCACATCGTCGATCAGGATCGGCTGGCCGTATTTCAGCCGCATCCCGCCGCCGCCGCGCATACCGGTGCCCATGCCACTGTGGCCGGTGTGGAAGATCGCGGGCAGCTTGTATTCGTTGATCACCTCGTAAATCGGGTAACCCATGGGGTCGGCCGGATGCGCGTTCTGCGCAATGCCGTGGAATTTGAAGCCCTTGACGCCGTAATTCTCGATCAGGTCGATTGCCTCGCGCGCGCCATACTTGCCCTTGTGCGGGTCGATGCTGGCAAAGGCGATGCAGATATCGTCGTTCTTGGCGGCGAGTTCGGCCACCTCGTAATTGCTCACCCGCTTGGCGCCCATGCCGCTTTCGCAGTCCACGGTGAACATACAGAAGGCGATCTGCGTTTCGCGGTAAAGCTCGATAATCTCAGGCATTTTCGGCCGTTCGCGCGGCGCCTTGAAGTAAGCGCTGGCCGCATCGAAATACTTGCCCATCACCGGATCTTCGGGATCGTGGCAGCTCACTTCCGCATGGACGTGCACGTCGATGGCGCGGATCTTGGAAAGGTCGATGGGCATGAATTGGTGTCCTGAATAAAGAAAACCGCTCACCCTGAGCTTGTCGAAGGGCCGTGCCGTCTTCCGTAGAGGTCAGAGGAAAAAGCGGTGCTTCGACAAGCTCAGCACGAGCGGTGCGGGGGAGGGAGCGCCGGGGCGCCCCCTCCGTAAGCCGATCACAGCTTCATCAGCACCGACTTGGTCTCAAGGTAAGCTTCCAGGCCAAGGCGGCCCTGTTCGTGGCCGAGGCCGCTTTCCTTGTAGCCGCCGAAGGGCAGCGCCGGGTCGATCATCGCGTGGCAATTGACCCACACGGTGCCGGCCTTGAGCTGGCCGGCGATGCGCACGGCGGCGCTGGCGTCCTTGGTCCACACACCGGCGGCAAGGCCATAGGGCGTGTCATTGGCTTCCTTGACCACCTCGTCGAGGTCTTCAAAGCGCTGCGCGACCACAACGGGGCCGAAGATTTCCTCGCGCACCACGCTCATCTGCGGGTTCACATCGGTGAGGATGGTGGGGTTGACGTAGTAGCCGCCGTCGCTGGCCGGGGCGTCACCACCCATCAGCACCGATGCGCCATCGCGCTTGCCCGCTTCGATATAGCCCAGCACGCGCTCGTGCTGTTCCTTCGACACCAGCGGGCCCATGTGAGCCGCCGGGTCAAGGCTGGGGCGCGGGGCCCAGAATTCGGCGGTGGCGGCCATGCCTTCCACCACCTTGTCGAACACGCTCTTATGCGCATAGAGGCGGCTGCCGGCCACGCAGACCTGGCCCGAATTGAAGAAGATCGCGCCCGCCACGCCCGGCGCGGTTTCGGCCACATCGACATCGGGCATCACCACCACGGGCGATTTGCCGCCCAGTTCCAGCGTCACCTTCTTCAGATGTTCGGTGGCGTTGCGGTTGATCAGCTTGCCGATTTCGGTGGAGCCGGTGAAGGCGACCTTGTCGACATCGGGGTGCTTGACCATGCGGTCACCCGCCGTGTGGCCATAGCCGGTGATGATGTTGACCACGCCTGCGGGAACTCCCGCTTCGTGGATCAGGTCGGCCAGGCGCAGCGCGGTCAGGCTGGTCTGTTCGGCGGGTTTCAGCACCGTGGTGCAGCCTGCGGCCAGCGCCGGGGCGATCTTGAGGCAGGCCATCAGCAGCGGGAAGTTCCACGGCACGATCTGCGCGCAGACGCCCACCGGCTCCTTCAGCGTATAGGCGAACATCATGCCGCCCGGCATCGAATAGGGGGGCAGGGTGTCGCCGTTGATCTTGCCAGCCCAGCCCGCCATGTAGCGGAAGTGGTTGGCCGCGCCCGGCACATCCACCACACTGGCCATGCCCTTGGGCTTGCCCACGTCGATGGCTTCCAGCTCGGCCAGTTCATCGGCATGGGCTTCAATCAGGTCGGCGATCTTGTGCAGCGTCTTTTCGCGCACCACGGGGGGCAGGTTGCGCCAGCGGCCATCGTCAAACGCGGCGCGCGCGGCGGCCACGGCCCGATCCACATCCTTGTCGGTGGCTTCGACGAAGCTGGAAATGATCTTGCCGTTCGACGGGTCTTCCACGTCAATCGTCGCGCCGCCGCTGCTGTCGACCCATTCGCCATTGATGTAGAGCTGCGGCTTGCGCGCCAGCGCCTTCTTCACCGCGTCCGAATATTCCCGCTGCGTGCGGTCGATCGTGGTCATCTCATTCATGGTTGAACTTCCTTCTCCCGGATGGCGTCAAACAAATCCCTCACCGAATCCCGCACCAGGTGCAGGATACACGATAACAGAGGCAGATATGGCTGCCTATCGCGGCGCGATCAAGCTAACGCCCGTTACAATCGTCTTGTCCTGCCCTCACGAACCCTGAAGCCCGATGCCGCCAATGCGCTTGTCCTCGTTCGCGCGGTAGATGACATATTGGCGCACATTCTCGATCCGCTCGCGGCTCAAGGACTGGCTGAAACCCGCCATGCCGTTGGAGGCAAGCGCGCCGTCATGCACGATCATCATCCAGGTTTCCCGGTTGTCGAGCGTGGCGCTGCGGCGCAGATCGGGCAGCACGGTGGAACCGATCGCGGCATCGCCGTGGCACTGCCCGCAATAGCGGCCATAGTCATAGGTGCCTTGCGTCAACTGCGCCTGCGTTCCGCTGAAGGGCGGCGGGTCGATCGGGCGTCGCTCAAGCGGCGGGGCGGGGGGCAGGGTGGCCGTGCCGCCCAGCTTGAACACCAGCAGGCGGCTGATATTGGGCACCGCCCCGCTGGTTTCGTTGAGCACGCCGCCGGGCGCTAGCGCCCAGATGCCGCCCCAGCCCGCCATCACGGCGACATATTGCTCGCCATCCACCGTATAGGTGATCGACGGCGCGACAACGCCGGTCTGCGCGGCAAAGGACCACAATTCGCGCCCGTCATTCGCGGCATAGGCCTTGAAGAAGCCGCCCGCCGTGCCCTGGAACACGATGCCGCCGCCGGTCGCCAGCACGCCGCCGTTCCACGGGCCGGGATATTGCACGCGCCAGCGTTCGGTCTGCGTCACCGGATCCCACGCGATCAGCGATCCGCGCGTGCCTGCCGCCGCGCCGCGCCGCACATTGTCATCCGCAGGCAGGCCGCCTGCCGCCATGTCGATGCCGACATTGAAGCCGCGCGCGGTATCGGGTTGCCAGTTCGCTTCGGGCACATAGGGAAAGCCCGCTTCGATCACCGGGATGTAGACCAGCCCTTCGCCGGGATGGAAGGCCATCGGGTGCCAGTTATGCGCCCCGCCCGCGCCGGGGCTGGCAACGAAGGGGACGCCGGTCTTGTCATAACGCGCTTGCGGGTTTTCGATCGGGCGGCCGGTGGCCATGTCGATGCCGCTGGCCCAATTGGTGGGCACGTAATTCTTGGCGCTGATCAATTCGCCGGTTTCCCGGTCGAGCACGTAGAAAAAGCCGTTCTTGGGCGCCTGCATCAGCACTTTGCGCGTGGTGCCGCCGATGTCCATGTCGGCCAGCATGATATGCTGCGTGGCGGTGAAATCCCAGGTTTCGCCCGGCGTCGTCTGGTAATGCCAGACATATTCGCCGGTCTTGGGCCGCAGCGCCACAATGCTGGAGAGGTAGAGGTTGTCGCCGCCGCCGGGGCTGCGATAGGCCTGATTCCACGGGGATCCATTGCCTACGCCGATATAGAGCAGATCGAGATCGGGGTCATAGGCCATCGCGTCCCACACGGTGCCGCCGCCGCCCAGATTCCAGAATTCCCCGTTCCATGTCTCGCGCGCGGCTTTCAGATAGGCAGGCTCGCTTGCCGCCTCATCGGGCGCGCCGGGGACGGTGTAGAAACGCCACAGCATTTCGCCGTCATTCGCATCATAGGCGGAGACATAGCCGCGCACGCCGTATTCCGCGCCGCCATTGCCGATCAGCACACGCCCGTCGATCACGCGCGGCGCGCCGGTAATGGTGTAGGCCTTGGTCTGGTCGACCGTGACCTTGGACCAGACCTCGGCCCCTGTCTCGCGGTCGAGCGCGACCAGCCGCCCGTCGAGCGTGCCCAGATACAGCTTGTCGCCCCAGGCGGCGAGGCCGCGATTGACCACGTCGCAGCACGCCTTCACCCCGGTTTCGCCAGGCACCTGCGGATCATATTCCCACAGCAGGGCGCCGGTCTTGGCGTCATAGGCCTTCACTTTCGACCATGCGGTGGAGACATAGAGCTTGCCGTCGATCACCAGCGGGGTTGCTTCCTGCCCGCGCGCGGTGTCCATATCGGCAAACCAGGCAAGCCCCAATTCGCCCACATTTTCGGTGTTGATCTGGTCGAGCGGGCTGAACCGCTGTTCGGAATAATCGCGGCCATAAGTGATCCAGTTGGCCGTATCCGCGCCCGCATTAAGCAGCGCGTCGTTATCGATCCCGTCGCCCGGCGCGCCGCAGGCCGCCAGTGCCAGGGCCGCACAGGCGGCGAACAGACCGTTCCGGAATGTCATCATGCTCTCTCCCCAAAGGGTGCCCCCTCTGCCGGGGAGGCTGTTCCTTGCCGCCCCTGCTATAAGGGGCTTTGTATGCGGTGCATACTAACTTGGCTTGGCAGCGATCAAGGGACTTTTTGGGCAGGGTGACGCAGCTTCCGCATGGGCCGATCCGCCTGCTGCCGCCGCGCACGATTGCGGCTTGCGCGCAAGTTGCCTTTTCGCATATGTGGACGCGTCCAGTCGAGCGCGAGCCCGCGTCATGACCCTGGTCTAGCTGCATCTTTGCTAAGACAGGACAATCCTCTCATGCCTACCAAACTGCCGTCTCGCGCCGACCATGTCGGTTCCTTCCTGCGTCCGCGCGAGATTATCGAAGCCCGCCAGCACGTCACGGCGGACAATATTTCCCGCAGCGAACTGCGCAATATCGAAGACGCCGCAATTGCTGACCTCGTCGAATGGCAACAGGCGCTGGGCCTGAAGGCGATCACCGATGGCGAGTTTCGCCGGTATTTCTTCCACACCGATTTCCTGCTGCAACTGGCAGGGGTTGAGGAACGCGGCGGCCTGAAGAAGGCGTTCAAGAACGATTCGGGCAAGGACGTGTCCTTTGCCCCGCCGGTGATGGTGGTCACGGGGAAGATCGCGCATCAGCGGCCGATCCAGCTGGCTGATTACCAGTATCTCGCCGGCAAGGTTGGCGAAGGTTTCATGCCCAAGGTTGCGATCCCCAGCCCGTCCATGCTGCATTTCCGCGCCGGGCGCAGCGGCATCCCTGAAGACATCTACCCCACGATGGATGAATTCTATGCCGATGTCGCCGCCGCCTACCGCGCGGAAGTGGACAGCCTTGCTGCTGCCGGGTGCCGTTACATCCAGATGGACGATACCAACCTTGCCTATCTGTGCGATGATGAACAGCGCGCCGATGCGGCCAAGCGCGGGATGGATCCCGATGCGACCACGCGCCAATATGCCAAGCTGATCAATGAGAGTTTCGCATCCGCGCCCGCCGACATGATCAAGGCGATCCATTTGTGCCGCGGCAATTTCCGCAGCAGCTGGGCGGCCGAAGGCGGGTATGAGCCGGTGGCCGAGATCATGTTCAACGAACTGGATATCGACGCCTTCTTCCTCGAATATGACGACCCGCGTTCGGGCGATTTTGCGCCCTTGCGGTTCCTGCCCAAGGGCAAGACCGTGGTTCTGGGCCTTGTCACCACCAAGCTGGGCGAGCTGGAGAGCAAGGACGATATCAAGCGCCGCATCGACGAGGCGGCCAAGTTTGCCGATATCGACCAGCTGGCGCTTTCCCCGCAATGCGGCTTTGCCAGCACGGTGCACGGCAACGACATCACGACCGAACAGCAGGCCGCGAAGATCCGCCTGTGCGTGGAAGTGGCCGAAGAAGTCTGGGGCTGATCCCGCCTTGCGCTGATGGAAAAGGCCGGGCCGCCTGTTGCGCTGCCCGGCCTTTTTCATGTCTGGAATCCGGCCTCGCGCCATGATAGCGCTATCACCTAAGGGGGGGATGATGCCATGCACCGCGTGACCATGGTGGATGCCTTGCGCGGCTGGGCCTTGCTGGGCCTGTTCCTGGTGCATTGCGTGGAACGGTTCGAGCTCTACTGGCTGAACCCCGTGCCCGACGCGTGGTTTGACGCGGTGTTCACGGTCTTTGCGGGCAAGGCCTTTGCCATCTTCGCGCTGCTGTTCGGCTTTGGCTTTGCCACGATCATGGGCAATTCCGCCAAACGCGGAGAGGATTTCACATGGCGGTTCGCGTGGCGGCTGGTGCTGCTGCTCGCCATCGGCACGCTGCACGCGCTGGTCTATCGCGGGGATATACTTCAGGTGCTGGCGCTGGTGGGCCTGCTGCTGATTGCGTTTGACCGGGTAAAATCGGATCGCGTCCTGCTGCTGCTCGCCGCGCTGCTGTTTGCGCAAGTGCCGCTGCTGTGGCGCGCCGTTGCGGCCGCAGGCGGCGCTGGATGGGCGCAGGCAAGCGCGGTGTTTGCAGGCGACAGCGGGCTGGCCTTTCTCGCCACCGGCACTTTGGCCGATATGCTGGCGGTGAATGCCGGGCCGGGCATGGCAGCCAAATGGTCCTTCTATATCGAAACCGGCCGGGTGGTGGAGATTGCCGGGCTGTTTCTGGTGGGCATGGTGATTCAGCGGCGCGGCCTGTTTGCCGAGGCGGAGCAGCACAGGCGCCTGTGGCTGGGCGTGCTGGGCGTCTCGCTGCTGGTCTGGGCCGCGGTAAGCTGGGCAGAACCGCGCCTGCTGCCGCCACCTCCGCCCGAAACCGAGCCGATGGTGCGGCAGAACCGGGAATGGGCAATTGCCCAATGGCGCGCGCTGGCGGCCACCGGGGTGCATATCGCGGCCTTCGTGCTGCTG
Organism: Alteraurantiacibacter palmitatis; assembly: GCF_037154115.1. NCBI lineage: Bacteria > Pseudomonadati > Pseudomonadota > Alphaproteobacteria > Sphingomonadales > Erythrobacteraceae > Alteraurantiacibacter > Alteraurantiacibacter palmitatis. The sequence goes on from NZ_JBANRO010000011.1 coordinate 62,589, forward strand.
TGGCACAGCGCGGCGCGCCCGCTGCTCGGCATTCTGGCCGCGCCGGGGCGGATGACGCTGACGCTCTATGTCGGGCAGTCGTTGGCTTGCGTGCCGCTGCTTTACGGTTGGGGGCTGGGCCTGTTCGACGATCTGACCCATGCCGAGGCGGTGGTGTGGGGGCTGGCGCTGTTTGCAGCACAAGTGCTGTTCGCGCGCGATTGGTTCCGCCGTTACCGCTACGGCCCGCTTGAATGGGTCTGGCGCGCGGCCACCTATGGCACGGCCAGGGTGCCGATGCGGCAGGCCGCCTAACCGCGCCGGCTAACCCCTGATGCGAAACACGGCGCGGGCATTGTCCTCCATCAGCATCTTCTTGACCTGCGGCGGCATATCCATCCGGTCGTAGGCGGCAAGCTCGTCGGAGCTTTGCTGATAGGGGTAATCCATCGCATAGATCACCCGTTCCGGCCCCAGCACCTTCTGGCAGAAGGCGATGCCATCTTCCCAGCCGCAGCCGCTGGTGGTGATCCATATATTGGTGCGGAAATAATGGCTGACGGGGTGGTTGAGCCTGATCGGCTCCCCTCCGCCATCGATCAGCGGGCGCGGGCGTCCGTCGGCATTTCCCTGCATCCAGTCAAACCGATAGAGGTGCAGCGGCATACATTCGCCCAGATGCCCGATGACGAGGCGCAGGCGCGGATGCCGGTCGAACGCGCCCGACATCACCAGCCCCATCGTGTGCAGCCACACATCATGCGGAAATCCGCCCAACGCGCCGAAGAAGCCGCGTTTTTCGTAATGCGGGGCGCTGTGCGGGGCGGTGGGGTGGATGTAGAGCGCGAGGTCAAGCGCCTCCAGCGCTTCCAGAATGGGCCGGTATTCCGGCTCGTCCAGATAGTGCCCCTGAAAATGCGAATTGAGCACCGCGCCGTTGAGGCCAAGCGCGGCGGCGCGTTCCAGTTCCTTCACGCTGCCTGCCACATCGCGCGGATCGAACGCCGCCAGCGCGGAAAAGCGGGTGGGGTGGTTGCGGCAGGCTTCGGCGGCAATATCATTCGCCTCGCGCGCCAGCGCGGTGCCATCCGACGGGCGCACCACCTGCACGCCGGGCGCGGTGAGGAGCAGCAGCTGCCGGTCGATCCCCAGCTCGTCCATATGCGCGATGCGCAAGTCCCCCAGGTCTTGCAGCATTTCCTGCAAGCTGGGCATCCTGTTGAACATCACCCCCATGCGCAGCGAAGGGTCATCGGGCGCATCGCCGCTGCCCAGATAGTCCATCTGCGCCTTCACCAGCGCGGGGAAAGTCCACGCCTCCTCGGTCGCGATGCGTTGATAGGGTGCGCTGCGGTCCACATGGCCTGCACGCGGTGCCATGCCCACACGGGTGCGGTGGCTGAAATCTTCGCGGAAATGGCCTTTCAGCCCCTTCTCGCTCCCGTCCGGCAGCAAAGGCATGGCGTCTCCTCCCCTCTGTTTGCGTCTGGCGCGTTCTGTCCCCTTCGGTCGCTGTGGGGGATCAGCCGTGCGTCAGAACATCGTGTTGTCGTTCAGCGCGGTTTCGGGCACCGGCTGGATCACATCCCAATGCTCCACCAGATAGCCGTTTTCGATGCGGTAGATGTCCACCACCGCGCTGCCCCGGTCATCGGGCGCACGCTTGAAGTGGTAATGCACCGCCACCAGCGTGCGGCCCTGATCGTCCTCGCCATAGATCGTCCGCTTGACGTCATGCGTCATCTGCGGGTTGCGTTCCATATGCGCGGCCAGCACGGCGATGGTGGCATCGCGCCCGGTGGGCGAATTGGGATCGTGCTGGATATAATCGGGATGCACCCAAGCCTCGAAACCCTCCACCAGCCGGTTCTGGTTGTAGAAGATTTCGATGAAGCGTTCCGACACTTCACGGTCGGACAGTTCGGCCCGGTTGCTGGTATCGAGCGGATCGACCACCCCCTGTTCCGTGGACACCGCTTCCGCCTCATCCTCCCCGCCGCCCGAACAGGCGGCGAGGATGAGCGCCAGCGGCATCGCCATCACGGCGAGACGCATCTCACTTTGCCCCATTGGCAAAGGCGATCCCGAATTTCGGATGCGCGAAATGCATCGGCACATCCTGCCGGTAGGGCCAGGTCTTGCGGTGTTCGCTGGGCGGAAGCAGGCGATCGGGGCCGAGCGGGTCTTCGGGGAAGGTCTTGGTGGCGGGTTGCAGATGCGCGGTGGTGTGCGCCCAGCCGCTTTCATAATCGCCCTGCCACTGCATCATGTAATCGAGCCGCTGGATCTTCCACACGCCGTCGACATTGACATAATCGTTCTCGTAAATGCCCGCTTCCATGAACTGCTGCGGCATGAAGTCTTCCTTGGTATCCTGGAAATCATCGTGCCAGCCGCCCAGCAGGATGCCGTGGAAGCGGCCCTTGGCTGTCTTGCGGTCGGGCGCCACGGTGATGATGTCCTGCATCTGGAAATGGTCGAGCAAAAGGCCGTTGACCGGGCCGGGCTTGCCGCCGGTAAAACGCCCGGCGATCCAGTCGCCATACAGGCGCTTTACGCCGGCATGGCCGACATATTCGCCCGACAGGAACACGACGCAGCCGTCTTCGGCAAACAGGTCTGCCACTTCATCGGGCCGGTTGAAATCGATGTAATAGCCATAGGCCCAGTGCAGGCGGCGGATCGCGGCCATGTCTTCCAGCACGCCCACACGGTGCTCCAGCGCTGCCAAACGGCTTTCGGTGTCGCTCATTGCTCGACTCTCTCCCTCAGATTGTTATGTCTCACCCTAACAAGTGATAGTGTTTTGGCGAGAGGGAATTGATGGGCAAGACATGGAACGGAGCGGATTACCGCGATCAGTGGGCGGGCCGCGTGGCCTTTGTCACCGGTGCTGTGACAGGGATTGGCCTGGGCGTGGCGCAGGCCTTTGCCGATGCGGGGATGCAGCTGGCGCTGTCCTACCGCAACGAGGATGACCGGGCGGCAACTGCCGAATGGTTTGCGCAGAAGGGCTATGCCGAGCCGCTGTTCATCAAGCTCGACGTGACCGACCGCGACGGGTTTGCCCGCGCGGCGGACAAGGTCGTGCAGCATTTTGGCGAAGTGCACGTGCTGGTGAACAATGCCGGTGTGTCGGTTTTCGGCCCCACGGACGAGGCGAGCTATGACGATTATGACTGGATCATGGGCGTCAATTTCGGCGGCGTGGTGAACGGGCTGGTGTCCTTCCTGCCCCGGATCAAGGCATCGCAAGGCCGCCGCCATGTGGTGAATATCGCCAGCATGGCGGCCTTCCTCCCCGGCCCGCAGGCAGGCATCTACACCGCCAGCAAGTTTGCCGTGCGCGGCCTCACGGAAAGCCTGCGCTACAACCTTGCGCCGCACGGGATCGGCTGCTCGCTGTGCTGCCCCGCGCTCACCCGCACCAATGCGTGGAAAAGTGCGCAGAAGCGCCCCGATGCCTTTGCCGACAGCGGGTTTGCCCCCACGCCCGATGCGGTGCTGGAACAGTTCGGCACCGCGTTCGAGGAGGGAATGGATCCCTATGAGGTTGGCTGCAAGATCCTGGCCGGGATGACGCAGCAGGACGGGTTGATCCTCACCCATCCCGAGCATGGGCCCGATTTCGAGGAACTGCACGAAAAGATGATGGCCGCGCTGCCGGTGGAGGACGCGCCGCCGGGCCGCCTGCATATCGAGGAGCTGCGCCGCAAGGCGATGCGCGATGCGGAAGCTGGCCTCATCATCAAGCTTGATGACCTGACCTGAGGGCAGCCTTTTGGTCTCTGGACGCGCGGCGCTGCTCTGGTATCCTCGGCGCCGGTGGAGAGAATGTTGGGAGGCTCATCATGTGTGAACGGGAGATGTTCGATGGCGCAGCAGGCGCGCGGCGCGACTGGCGTGGCGCGGCGCTGACCCGGCGCGATATGGCCCGGCTGGGCGCGGTGGCAGGCGCGGGCTTGCTGGCCGCTGGCGGCGTGGCGCCTGTGTTGGCGCAGGGCGCGATGCAGGAAGAACTGGTGACATTTGACGCGCCGGGCGGGCGTATGGACGGCCTCTTCATCCATCCGCGTGCCGGCAAGTATCCCGGCGTGGTGCTGTGGCCCGATATTGCGGGCCTGCGCGACGCCAAATACATGATGGCCCGCGAACTGGCGCGCGAAGGCTATTCGGTGCTGGTCGCCAATCCCTATTACCGCAGCGTGGAAGGCCAGCAGTTCGACGATTTCGACGCCTGGCGTGAAGGCGGCGGTTTCGACCGTGTGCGCCCGTGGATGGCGCAGAACACACCGGCCAACATTGTCGAGACAATGGGCGCGGTGGTCGCCTGGATGGACCGGCAGGCCTCGGTCGATACCGCGCGCGGCATCGGGATGCAGGGCTATTGCATGACCGGCAGCTGGGTGATCCGTGCGGCGGCGGCCCTGCCCGATCGGGTAAAGGCCGCGGCCAGTTTCCACGGCGGCGGGTTGGTGGGCGATGCGGCGGATGCGCCGGTCAACCTGCTTGCCAGCGTCGCGCCCGATGCGCGTGTGCTGATCGCCATTGCCCGCGATGACGATGCGCAGGCACCCGGTGACAAGGACGCGCTGCGCGCTGCTGCCGATGCGGCGGGACGGCAGGTGGAAATCGAGGTCTATCGCGGCAATCACGGCTGGACCGTTCCCGACAGTCCCGCCTACGATGTGGATCAGGCAGACCGCGCCTTTGCCCGCCTGCTGGCGCTGTATCAGGCCGCGCTCTGAAACCCGGTTGATTGAACCGGATTGCCCCTTGCGGCGGGACGAACCGGTCGTCCGCCGCGGGGGCTTTTGAAAATTGCGGCAAATCAAGGCAGGGCGTTGCGCCTGCCCCTATCCCGATCTCCAGACGGCCCCTGCCGGGGCGCAAGGGTGGCAGGCTTATGTGTCTGCCGAATGATCGGGAGAGACGAGATGAAGAAGCTTTACCTTGCCGGCTTGCTGGCCCCCGCCCTGTTGCTGGCGGCTTGCGGCGGCGGTGATCCGGCAGAATCGGTGGAGGCGATCCGCCATACCGAAAAGGCGCAACTGGAATCGATTGCGTCCAAGGATCTCGTGGGCATTGCCCGCCTTTACCGCGATGATGCGCGGCTGGTGCGGCCTGATGGCACCGTGCTGGAAGGCGGGGCGGCGATTGCCGATGCCTATGGCGACCTGCTGGAAGATCCCAATTTCGCGCTGACGATGGAACCGGTATCGGGCTGGGCCTCGTCTGACGGGGAACTGGCCGTGGTCACCTCGCTTGTGCAGTTCACAACCACCGATCCCGCCACGGGTGAAGCGGTTACGCAGTCGCTCGACAGCCAGACCGTGTGGCACCGCGAGACGGGGGCCACCTGGAAAATCATCTCGGCCTATAATGTCGCGCGCCGGCCGGAAGCCGCATCGGCCCAAGCCGCGCCTGCCGAACAGGCCGCCGCGCAATAGTCTTTGATCTGCCGCGGCACCGAAATGCTGGCGGTCGCATCCTCCTCCCTTGGAAGATAGCCCGGCCGGTGCCGCTGCTACCGTCGCGGTCCCCTCAGGGGAAATTGCGCCATTCGATCGTCGCGGCAGGATCGGTGCACAAGCGGCAATTGGCGCCGGTGAAAGTGCGGCCTGCGGCGCTGTCGCCGCGCAATTGCCATTCCAGCCAATCGACCACGATCATCGCGTTCCGCCCGCCCATCGGCTCGTGATAGGTGCCACCATGCCCGGTGGGCGTGTTGACCCAGGCGACCGGCACATGGGAAATGCGGTTCACATCGTCGAGGCCATTGGCAAAGGCGATGTCGCTTTCCCCGCCATTGAGATAGATGACCGGCGTGTGCAGTGCGGCCAGCGCATCCTTGCCCGTCTCCATCCCGCCCATGCGCGGCCCGTTTTCGGGCAACAGGCCGGAGTTTTGCACCACCACCGTATCAAGGCGCGGATCGCCCGCCACGGTCAAGGCCTGCACCCCGCCGCAGGAAAAGCCGCCCGCGGCCAGCATATCTTCGTTGATCTTGCCGAACAGCGGGCTGCCAGCACGCGCATTCTCGGCCAGCGCCCAATCCAGCGCTTGCGTCAATTGCGCAGCCGTGGTGGGCGGAGGCGAAGCGCCAATCGCCCGTGGCGCTTCGGCACCTTCACGCGCCTCCGGCCCGCTGCGCCACTTGCCCGCCGCGATCACCAGATAGCCATAGGACGCAATCTGCGAGAGGTGGAAACGGCTGCTGGTGCCATCCGCCGCGCAGCCGCCATTGCCCCACACGAACACGCCCAGCGTACCCGGCGCCACGGCAGAGAGGTCTTGCGGGCGGTAGATGACGTGATCGGGCAGATCGGCGGAAAGCTCGATCAGCGAGGGGTAAGGGCCATCGCCGACCGTATCGGGCAACAGGTTGATCCGCGCCATCATCGCCGCGAAATCTTCTTCCGGCGCGGGGTTATCCTGCGCCACGGCCGGGCTTGCCAAAAGGGCTGCGGCCACGGCGAGGCCTGTCCATGTGCGAGTCATCGTCATCCTCCCTCCAGAAGTCCAGACGCGGAAACTAGCGGGTCAGGCGGCGAATGTAAGCCCTTTCATGCAAACCAGTAAGCGGTGCCACGCATTTCCAGGCTGATGCGAGGCGGGGCATCGGTGGGGGCCAGCGGATTGTCGAATGCGCCATGCGGCATCAGCAGCGGGCGGCTCTGATCGCTTTCGCTGGTGACGAAAACCAGCGCCTCGCCCATATGCATATCGGGGTAATAGAACCAGCGGTGCGCCGGATTGTATGCAAGCAGGTAATTGCCGAAAGACCATTCGGGCGCGCCCGGCGGATCGAAGATCGCATCGCATTCGATCAGGTCGCCCATCTCCAGCGAATCGAACGCACACAGCGCCAGCGGCACATCCTGCGGCGGGGGGCTGAGCACGCGCCAGACATTATATTGCACGCTGCGGGCGATCGCCTTGTCCTTGGGCGCGGCGGCATCGCGCGCGGCGCGGGCGGCTTCCACCGACATATCGACATGGACAAAACGCGCGGGGTGCGAATTGTCATGCGCGTCGTTCTGGCCCAGCCTTTCGGAAAAGCGCAGGATTCCGCGGCTGAACATATCGACATGGTCGCAGCCCGACACGGTCTTGAGCAATTCGGCAATCTCGCCCGCATGGATGCGCGCCACCGCGTCAAGATCGGTCAGATCGGGCAGCGCGCTGGCATGGTCCACCAGCGTGAACCCTTCCACATCAAGCGAACAGCCCGCCCCGCGCGCATCGCGGATATCCACTTCGCGCGGGGCCAGCGGCACGAAGTCCTTTTCGTGCGCATTGGCGTAGAAATAGGGCCTCTTGGCAGTCCGCTCCGAATAGCCGATTGCGGCGCGCACATCCTTCATCGCATCTCTCTCCCCCGCCGGAGGCTAGTCCGCGAATTCCTCGGTGTCGATGGTCGGGCGGATCGCGTCGTGATAGCGGTGGCCGCGAATGGCGGCGTGGTTCACGATGCGGCCTGCCTCTTCGATCACGCCTTCGGGCAGCGGCAGGCTGGCGGCGGCCATGTTTTCTTCCAGATGCGCCAGCGAAGTGGTGCCGGGGATCACGTGGCAATGGTCGCCCTGTTCCAGCACCCAGCGCAGCGCCAGTTGCGCAGGGGTAAAGCCGTTGTCGCGCGCCAGCGCTTCGAACTTCACGATCACCGCCAGATTGTGCGGCCAGTTTTCTGCGTTGAAGCGCGGCATCTTGGTGCGCAGATCACTGTCCTCCAGCGTGGATGGATCGCGGATCACCCCGCCCAGCGCCCCGCGCCCCACCGGGCTGAACGCGACCAGCGCAATGCCCAATTCCCGGCAAGTATCGAGCACGCCCAGTTCCACATTGCGCGTCCACAGCGAATATTCGGGCTGCACCGCGCCCACGGGGTGCACGCTGTGCGCCTCGCGGATATGCGCGGCATTCCATTCGGACACGCCATAGGCGCGGATCTTGCCCGCTTCGATCGCGCGCGCCATTGCGCCCACGCAATCGGCCACCGGCACCTTGGGATCGAAACGGTGCATATAGAACAGGTCGAGATGATCGGTGTTCAGCCGTTTGAGCGTGGCATCGAGCGCGGCGGTAATGGTGGCGGGCGAGCAGTCGATCCCGCGCTTCGGCCCGTCCACGGTGATGCCGGTCTTGCTGGCGAGGAAATATTCGTGGCGGCGATGCCCCACCGCGCGCGCGATCAGTTCCTCGTTCTTGCCCGCGCCGTAGATATTGGCGGTATCGAGGTGGTTGCAGCCCAGATCCAGCGCCCGGTTGAGCAGCGCCGCCGCCTCGTTTTCCGAAGGCGGCGTGCCATAGGCCCAGGACAGGTTCATGCACCCCAGCCCCACGGGGTGGAGCGGGGTTCCTGCAATGGCGCGTGTCTGCATCAGGACCAGCCGTCCTGCGCTTCAAGACTGGCGGCGAGTTCGCCGATCACGCGGTAGCAATCGAGCACCTGTGCGACAGAGCTGTTCGGCTCGCGCCCTTCGCGGATCGCGGCGATGAATTCGCGGTCCTGCAATTCGATGCCGTTATTCGACACGGCAACGCCCGACAGATCGACCGGCTCTTCCTTGCCCGTGACGAGATCGTCATAGCGCGCAATCCAGGTGCCGTTATCACCGATATAGCGGAAGAAAGTGCCCAGCGGCCCATCATTGTTGAAAGACAGCGACAGCGTGCAGATCGCGCCGGTCTCGCTCTTCAACTGGATCGACATATCCATCGCAATGCCAAGTTCCGGGTGCTTGGGCCCCTGAATGGCGTTGGCGGTAACGATCTTGCCCGCCTGATAGGCGAACAGGTCGATCGTGTGCGCGGCATGATGCCACAGCAGGTGATCGGTCCACGAACGCGCTTCGCCCTTGGCGTTCATGTTCTTGCGGCGGAAGAAGTAGGTCTGCACATCCATCTGCTGGATGGCGAGCTCGCCCGCCACGATCTTGTTATGGATATATTGGTGGCTGGGGTTGAAGCGGCGGGTGTGGCCGACCATGCAGACGAGGCCGGTTTCCTGTTGCTTCTTCAGCACGGCTTCGGCATCGGCCCAGCTGTCGGACAGGGGGATTTCCACCTGCACGTGCTTGCCCGCTTCCATGCAGGCGATGGCTTGGCTCGCGTGCATCTGGGTGGGGGTGCACAGGATCACCGCGTCCACATCGTCGCGCGCCAAGGCTTCGGACAAATCGGTGCCCGAATGCTTCGCGCCGTATTTCGCGGCGACTTCTGCCGCCTGTTCGGCGCGGCGCGAGATGATCGAGGTGATTTCAACCCCGTCGATGTTCTTCAGGCCATCAAGGTGCTTTTCGCCAAAGGCGCCGGCACCGGCGAGCGCAATACGCATGGGTTCTCTCCGAAAAGAAGGCCCCTCCCGGCAAGCGGAAGGGGCGCAGACAAGATCAGGTTACTCGGCCGCTTCGGCCAGGCTCTTGCCGCTCATCACGCGGCGCGGTTCCAGTGCCTCGCCGGCGGTTTCCTCCGGCTGGAGGATCAGCGCGCCGAGCGCGGTGTTCGAGGCGGGGATATGGTAGAAGGTGTAGAGATCCTTCACCTTGTCGCCCAGCGCGCCGCGCATGATCAGCCACATCACCAGTTCGATGCCTTCGCTGCCCGCTTCGCGCAGATATTCGATATGCGGCTTCTTGCTGAGCGTTTCGGGATCCTTGATCAGCTGGTCGATGAAATCGAGATCGAACTCCTTGTTGATCAGGCCCGCACGCGGCCCCTGCAACTGGTGACTCATGCCGCCAGTGCCCCAGACATGGACGTTCAGGTCTTCGGGGAAGCTTTCGATGGCAGCCTTCAGGCTGTCGCCCAGCGCAAAGCAGCGCGCGCCCGAGGGCGGCGGATAGGTGACGACATTCACGGGGAAGGGAATGACCTTGCAGGGCCATTCGTCAACTTCGCCAAACATCATCGACAGCGGCACGGTGCAGCCGTGGTCGACATCCATCTGGTTGAAGATGGTCATGTCGAAATCATCCAGGATCAGGCTTTGCGCAATATGCCAGGCCAGATCCGGGTGGCCGATCACATCGGGCACGGGGCGCGGCCCCCAGCCTTCATCGGCGGGCTTGAAACGCTCGCCGCAGCCGATGGCAAAGGTGGGGATGATGTTCATGTCAAACGCCGATGCGTGGTCGTTATAGACCAGCACGATCACATCGGGCTTGTTTTCCGGCTTGGCGATCCATTCCTTGATCGGTTCGTAGCCTGCGAAAACCGGGCCCCAGTAATCATTGTGCAGCGTGCCGGTCTGGATGGCGGCGCCCAGCGCCGGGATGTGGCTGGACGTAATGCCCGTGGTAACGCGTGCCATTTCAGTAACCTCCCTTGATCGACCGGACGCCTTCGGGCGAGCGGCCGCCATTGATCATCATCTGGGCATATTCTTCCTGCGTCATCCCGGTCATCGAACCGGCTGCGAACTGGAAACTCTTGCCATCGGTGGAAAACAGCTTGGACAGGAAATAGACATTGCCGCCCTCGTCGATCATCGCGTTGTAATCGCGGCGCAGCACGGCGTCCTTGGCCGCCGGTGTCAGGTTCCATTCGTCGAGATAGGCGCTTTCATCAGCGAGGAAGCGCTTGCGGTTTTCCTCTTTCATCAGGCTCATCGCGAACTGGTTCAGCCAGTATCCCTTGCGTGCGCGCTGGGCAGTGAACACGCGGGTGCCGGGGATATCGTCGAACGCGGCGAGATATTCGTGGATGTTGATCCGCTCTTTTTTCTTCTGGGTCATTTCTCGTTCCATTCGTAGGTCAGCGGGGCCTCGCGAAAGGCGAAGCGGTCAATATGCCGTTCGACAACGCCGCGCATACGGACGTTCTCTTGCCTGTCGGCGGTGGTCAGCGTGATGCTGATGCCGCCCTGATGCGCGGTCATCACCACATGGGTGTGGTCGGAAAACGGAAACACGCCCATGCCGTCACCCTCGTCATAGGAGGTGGCGAATTTGTGCCCCCAATGGCTGACAAGCTGCTGGATATAGCGTTCCGGCTTCTCGCAAGGTGCGAACCCGGTGCTTGTATAGCCTTCGCTGGCGGTCATGGCGTCGTTCACAGCCCCCGTGCTTTCAACTGCGCGTCGAGGCGCGGGAAGACGCGGCGGGCATTGCCTTCGAAGATGGCGTGGCGTTCCGCATCGCTGATATCGAGCGCATCGATATAGCGCTTGGTGTCGTCGAAATAGTAGCCGGTGGTGGGATCAATCCCGCGCACCGCGCCCACCATTTCGCTGCCGAACAGGATGTTCTTGGTGTCGATCACATCGGCCAGCAGATTGATGCCCGGCTGGTGATAGACGCAGGTGTCGAAGAACACGTTGTTCATCAGATGGCTGCCCAGATCGGGCTTCTTGAGCATATCGGCCAGACCCCGGTAGCGGCCCCAGTGATAGGGCACCGCGCCGCCGCCATGCGGGATGATGAAGCGCAAGCTGGGGAACCGGCTGAACAGATCGCCTTCGAGCAATTGCATGAAGGCGATCGTATCGGCCGCAATGTAATAGGCGCCGGTGGCGTGCTGCGCCGGGTTGCACGAACCCGACACGTGGATCATCGCGGGCACATCCAGCTCGCACATGGTTTCGTAGAAGGGGAACCAGTATTCATCGGTCAGGGGCGGATGGGTGAAATGCCCGCCGCCCGGATCGGGATTGAGGTTGCAGCCGATAAAGCCCATTTCCTCCACACAGCGCCGCAATTCCGCAATCGGGGCGGACATATCGCTTTCCGGGCTTTGCGGCAGCATACAGACGGGCGCGAAGGTTTCGGGATAAAGGCTGGCGACCCGGCCGATCAAGTCATTGCAGACCTGCGCCCATTTCACCGCCACGCTGCGGTCGCCCACGTGCGGGGCCATGGCCGATGCGCGGGGGGAGAAGATGGTCATGTCCGCGCCGCGTTCCTTGATCAGGCGCAACTGGTTCGCCTCGATCGTTTCGCGGATCTCGTCGTCGCTGATTGCCGGATAGGGCGGGCATTCAGTGCCAGCCTTGAACGCGGCCTTCTGCTCCTCGCGCCAGGCATCGTGCGCGCGTGGCAGGACGGTGTAATGGCCGTGGCAATCAATGATCATCGTCATGGTGTCAGTCTTCTCCCTGCGATTGCCGCGCATGGGTTATCGCTGCAATCTTGCTGTCGAGCGTGGGCGGCACCGGGGCAATCCCCAGCTCGCCGATTCCCTGCTGCCGTTTGACGGTATTTTCGGTCATCAGCGGTGCAATGCCAAGATCGCGCAGCATGGCGGCAGCTTCGGCCATTTCGGCGCTGCGCCGCAGGCCATGCGCGATCATCCGGTCGAGATTGTAATCCGCCCGCTCGGCCCAGGGCACGTGCTTCTCGCTCGCATCCAGGCTGGCGAGCACCTCGTCCAGAACCCCAGCGGCATTCGCGGCCAGCACCATTTCGGCGGTGAGCGCTTCCAGTCCCTTCACCATCACGCTGCGGCACAGCTTGATCGCGCTGGCCTGCCCTACCTTGTCGCCCACCACGCGGGTCTTGGCAAAGCCGAGCCCGCGCAGGGCCACCATCGCATCGGCGGCGTGCGGCCCGGCGATGAGCAGCGGCACGTTAAGGCGCGCCGGATCAACCGGGGCCATCACCGCGACATCGGCATAGCGCGCGCCCGCTGCCTCCACCGCCTCAGCCGCCGCTGCCTTGGTGTGGGGGGCGACCGAATTCATGTCGATCCACAGCGCGCCCTTCGGCAACAGCGGCGCATAGTCGCGCGCGGCAAGCAGCGCCTGATCGGCGGTGACCAGCGAAAGCACGACCTCGGCCCCGGTCAGCGCTTCGGCCGGGGAAGAGGCTGGGCGAACGCCGCATTCCTCCATCGCGGCGCGCCGGGAGGGTTCGCTGTCAAAGGCAAAAACCTCGTCTTCCCAGCCACCTGCATCGGCAAAGGTGCACCCCGCCTCGCCAAAGCCGATCAGCGCCACGCGCGGCGCGGCAAGGGGAGGCTGGGAAAGGGACAAATCCTGCGGCATTTTCTCTCCGGGTGCCCCCTACACTTTGTATGCGTTGCTTACAAGTTTGCAGCGCTCTATGCGGTGCTTCATTCTTGACGCGCGGGTCGGGCAAAGCCACCTGCGGGATCAAGGCAGTTTGCGAGGAGGAGAGACTCGGCCATGTCCGGAATTGTCGTTCAGAACATCCAGCGTGCAGACAAGGATATCGTCGCCGCGCTTGGCGCCTGCGGCGTTGCCACCGTGCACGAAGCGCAGGGCCGCAGGGGCCTGCTCGCCAGCTATATGCGCCCGATCTATGCCGGGGCCCGCATCGGCGCATCGGCGGTGACGATCAGCGTGCCGCCGGGCGACAATTACATGGTGCACGCCGCGATTGAGCAGTGCCAGGACGGCGACATTCTGGTGATCGCGCCCACATCCCCGTGCGAGGATGGCTATTTCGGCGATCTGCTGGCCACCAGCGCGCAGGCGCGCGGCTGCCGGGGCCTCATCATCGATGCGGGCATTCGCGATGTGCGTGATCTGACCGAGATGAATTTCCCCGTCTGGGCCAAGCGCGTGTTTGCGCAGGGCACGATCAAGGCGTCGCTGGGCAGCGTGAATGTCGATGTAGTGTGCGCCGGCGCCTATATCCGCCCTGGTGATGTGATCGTGGCCGATGATGACGGCGTGTGCGTTGTCCGCCGCGAGGAGGCCGAGGAGGTGCTGAAGGCGGCACAGGCGCGCGAGGCGAACGAAGCGTCCAAGCGCGAACGGCTGGCAGCGGGCGAGCTGGGCCTCGATATGTACGGCTTCCGCCAGAAGCTGATCGACATGGGCCTGAAGTGGGTGTGATGGCGATGCGCAGCGCACCATGTATGTGGATGCGGGGCGGCACCTCCAAAGGCGGCTACTTCCTCGCAGACGATCTCCCCGCCGATGTGGCGGAGCGCGATGCCTTCCTGCTCGCCGTAATGGGCAGCCCCGATCCGCGCCAGATTGACGGGATGGGCGGCGCTGACCCGCTGACCAGCAAGGTCGCCGTGGTGAAGAAGAGCGCGCGCGACGGGATCGATGTCGATTACCTGTTCCTGCAGGTCTTCGTCGATCAGGCGATTGTCACCGATGCGCAGAATTGCGGCAATATCCTGGCCGGTGTCGGCCCCTTCGCCATCGAGCGCGGGCTGGTTGAACCGACCGGGGACGAGACGCAGGTTGCCATCTATATGGAGAACACCGGGCAGGTGGCGGTCGCCACGGTGGAAACCCCCGGCGGTTTTACCGGCGAGCGCGCGGTGAATTACGCGGGCGATGCGCGGATTGACGGCGTGCCCGGCACGCACGCGCCCGTGCCGGTGGAGTTCCGCGACACCGCCGGTTCCAGCTGCGGCGCGCTGCTGCCCACGGGCAATGCCTTTGACGAGATCGAGGGCGTGAAATGCACGCTGATCGACAACGGGATGCCGTGCATCGTGATGAAGGCGGCCGATCTGGGCGCGACCGGCTACGAAACGCGCGAGGAGCTGGAAGGCGAAGCCTTTGCCCCGATCCGCGCGAAGATCGAGGCGATCCGCCTTGCCGCCGGGCCGCTGATGAATCTGGGTGATGTGAAGGAGAAATCCGTCCCCAAGATGTTCCTGGTCGCCCCGCCCAAGGCTGGCGGGGCGATCTGCACGCGCAGCTTCATCCCGCACCGCGCCCATGCCACGATCGGCGTGCTGGCGGCGGTGACGGTGGCGACCGCCGCGCTGATCGACGGTTCGCCCGCAGCGGAAGTTGCCAAAGTGCCCGAAGGCGCACGCAAGGTCTTGAGCGTCGAACACCCCACCGGCGAGATGACGTGTGTTCTCACGATGGACGATAACGGGCAGGTGGCCAGCGCGGCTTTGCTGCGCACCGCCCGCAAGCTGATGGATGGAATTGTATATGGCTGATCGCATCGTCTCCTGGCACGCCAACCCTTCGAAGCCGAAGTTTACCCCGCCCCCCGGCGCGGTGGATGCGCATTGCCATGTCTTCGGCCCGATGGCGCAGTTCCCTTTCAGCGCGAAGGCCAAATATCTGCCCGAAGATGCCGGGCCCGATATGCTGTTCGCGCTGCGCGATCATCTGGGTTTTGAAAAGAACGTGATCGTGCAGGCGAGCTGCCACGGCACCGACAATTCCGCCACGCTCCACGCGATTGCCGCGGCGCAAGGCAAGGCGCGCGGCGTTGCCGTGGTCGATCCCGCGATTTCGGAGGATGATCTGGCGGCGCTGCATCTGGGTGGCATCCGGGGCATCCGCTTCAATTTCCTGAAACGTCTGGTGGACGATGCGCCCAAGGACAGGTTTCTGGAGGTGGCCAGTCGCCTGCCCAAGGGCTGGCACGTGGTGATCTATTTCGAGGCGGATATTCTGGAAGAACTGCGCCCCTTCATGGACGCGATCCCGGTGCCGATCGTGGTCGATCACATGGGTCGCCCCGATGTGACGCAGGGGCCGGACGGGCCGGACATGAAGGCGTTTCGCCGCTTCCTCGACAGCCGGGACGACATCTGGTTCAAGCCGACCTGCCCCGACCGCCTCGATGCCATCAAGGAAGGCGGCAAGGGCGATCCGTGGGACAATTTCGCCGCCGCCGTCGCGCCGCTGGTAGCCGATTATCCCACCCGCTGCATCTGGGGCACCGATTGGCCGCATCCCAATATGCAGGATGAAATCCCCGATGATGGCCACCTCGTCGACATGATCCCGCGCATCGCGCCGACGGCCGAATTGCAGCAGGCTTTGCTGGTGGACAATCCCAACCGGCTTTACTGGGCGGATTGATAGACCGCGATCAACCCGCCAGCACCGCCCGGACCCGTTCGGGCGTGAAGGGGAAGGTTGCCATCCTTTTGCCCGTTGCGGCGTGAAAGGCATTGGCGATGGCGGCAGATGCGGCCGCCATCACCTCCTCGCCCGCGCCCGATGAGGGCTGGTCAAGATGCTGCACAATCACCGGGGTGATCTCCGGGCAGTCGGAAAAACGCGCCACCTTGTAGCTGTTCCAGTCCAGCGTGGTGACGCCCTGCGGGGTGAAATGCACTTCTTCCAGCAGCATCCGGCTGACCGTCTGCACCAATTGCCCGGTGATCTGCGCGTCCACGATATCGGGGTTCACCGTGCACCCGGCATCGAGGGCACCCCAGATGTGCAGGATGCGCACGCGCCCGCTTTCCGGATCGACTTCCACATCCGCCACCGCTGCGCCCCAGCCTTTCAGATGCGTGCCAAGGCCCACGCCGCGCCCGCGAAGGAGGCTGCCCGAAGGCGGCAGCTCCGGTCCGGTCCAGCCTGACGCCTCCGCTGCTGCATCGAGCACACCCAGCCAGCGCGCATCCGCAATATTCAGGCGGCGGAAGGCGACGGGGTCAAGCCCGGCCTGTGCGGCGAGCACATCCACCGCTTGTTCCGAGGCGAAGGTGAAGCTGAGGTCGAGCGGAGAGCGCAGCCACGCACCGCGCGGCCATTCTTCGGTTGCCAGCACGTGATCGGTCAGCTTGCGATAGGGCAGGGCATACATCCCACCGCACACCGCCGGGTTGACGCTGCGCGAAGGGCCCATCGGCCAGCCGCGCGCAGGCGTGCCGCGTGCCATTTGCTCGGTGGTCTCGACAAAGGCCCAGCTATGCTGCCAGCCGTCATAGGAATAGCTTGTCAGCTTGCCCGCCGCATCGCAGGCGATGGCAACCTCGCCGATATGCGCCGGGCCGAAAGTGTCCCAGCCGTGCTCGTCCGCGCGTTCGTATTGCAGCCGCACCGGCACGCCCATCTTCTGGGACAACAGCGCCGCCCCCAGCGCCACATCGTCATACAGGCTGTGCCCGTAAGTGCCCGACCCTTCGGCAAACTGCACGGTCACGGCCAGTGGGTCGAGGCCCAAAAGGCGCGCCAGCGAACCGCGCAGGGCATAGATGTCCTGGCTCGACGCCCAGACGCGCGCGCCGTCTGCCTTGACATCGGCCAGAGCGCAATTGGGGGCCATCGTCGCGTGCGCCTGATAGGGGGTTTCGGCGGCGAAGCGAACGCTGTGAACGCTTCCCTCGCCGGGCGTGCCTTCTTCGAGCACCACCTGCACCGCGGCCACGCCGCGGCGCATGGCGTTGTAAAGGTCGGCGCTGTCGGGCAGGCTGGCGGGAATATCCCATTCGGCCCTGAGCGCGCGCGCGGCGCGCACCGCATCCCATTCGCGGCTGGCGACAATGGCGAGGAAATCATTTTCGCGCACGACCCGTGCATCGCCCATGCCGGCAATGCTCGCCTCGTCCAGCGCCAGCAGGCGCGGCGGCGCGCCAAACGCACCCTGGCCGCGCGGGCGCACAATGCGTGCGTGCAGCATTTGCGGCAGGCGCAGATGCTGCACATAGGTGCGGTGTCCCATCACCTTTTCGGCAAGGTCGGGCCGGGCAGCGCGCTGCCCCACGATGCGGTAGGCGGAGGGGTTCTTCAGCGGCGCTTCGCCCGTCATCGATATTTCGAAGGGCCGGTCGCCCAGCAATTGGCCGTAGGTTACCTGCCTCCCGCCGTCGCCGCGCACTGATACCACTCCGCGTGCCGTCGCAAGATCGGCAAGGGGCGCGCCGAGATGTTGGCTGGCGCGGCGCAGCAATTCGGCGCGCGCTTCGGCGGCGGCGCGCTGCACCTGCGGGCGGCCATTGGCGATGGCGCTGGAGGAATAGGTTCCGCCCTGAAACGGCGTCACCTCGGTTTCGTGGGCCACCACGCGCACCTGGTCCATATCCAGGTCCAGCTCTTCCGCGGCCACCTGGGGAAGCGCGGTGGTGGCGCCCTGCCCCAGTTCGACAAAGCCGATCAGCACGGTGGCGGTGCTGTCGGCATGGATGATGATCCAGCTGTCGATCTTCTCCCGATCCGGCCCCGGCGGCGGGCCGAATTGCGCCCGTGCAGGCCGTGCCAGCGGATCGATCAGCGCAAAGCCCACCAGCAGCGCGCCGCCCGCCTTGAGCAGGCCGCGCCGCGTCAGCTCGGCGGGGGAGGAGAGCCGTGCGCCGCTCATGCGGTTTCTCCGCGCATCCGCGCAGCGGCCCGTTCAATCGCCGTCAACAGCCGCGGATAGGTGCCGCAGCGGCAGATATGGCCGTCCATATGCGCCACGATCTGCGCGCGGCTCGGCGCCGGATTGGCTGCGAGCAGTTCGGCGGCCTTCACCACCATTCCGCCATAACAGAAACCGCATTGCGGCGCCTGCGCGGCGATCAGTTCGTCCTGCAAGGGATGCAGCGTGCTGTCCGGCGAATACCAGCGGGCAATGCCCTCCGCCGTTACCACGTCCTTGCCCAGCGCCGATGCCAGAGGGACGACGCAGGAGCGCACTTCGCGCCCGTCAATCAGGACGGAACACGATCCGCATTGCGCCATGCCGCAGCCAAAGCGCGGCCCCTTTAAGTCCAGTTCGTCCGCCAGCACATACAGCAAAGGCGTGGCCGGGTCGGATGCGACCCGCCGCGCCTCGCCGTTTACACTAAGCTGCGTTGCGCCCGCCTCGTCGTCGTTCATGCCGGCTCTCCCTGCCTGTCATGCTGCGCCGGGCGCAGCATAGGCATGGCAAGGCGGCTGGCAAGCGGCGCGAGGCGCGGGCGAGCGGCCGTCAGCCTTCCAAGACCATGCGCACGAAATCCACCGTCTGGCGGGTGGCCAGCGCGAATTCGGTCGCGGTCGCCTGGAAGCTGCCATAGCGGCTGAATTCTTCGGGCTTCTGGCCTTCGAATTCGTAAGCCTGGCGGAAGCTCGGCAGCTTCATCAGCTTCTCGATGCTTTTGGGGTTCGGCTCCCGCTCGATCGCCTTGGGGTCGAAATCCAGCTCGTCCTCGACTTCCATCAGCCCGGCGATGTAGCCCGGCGGGCAGGTATAAACCATGTCCGACCCGGCAAAGTCCTGGATGTGGCGCGACACGGTCTTGCCGTTGTCGTCCTTTTCCACCCGCATCGAGCATTGCAACATCTTGGAGGGGTGGTTGATCGACTTTCCATACCAATAGGCGCGCTTGAGCACCGCCTCCTCGCCATCGCGGATTTCCATCATCGACAGGTCGATGCCGCGCGCCTTGGCTTCCCGCTGCCAGTCGGACAGCTGACCCAGGCGACTCGACATATGGGTGATGACGCTGCGGAACTTCGACAGGTCAACGCCCGCCGCGCGTGCGCGCTGGAGGCCGGCGGTCACCGCAGCCATGCAGCGCGAATATTGCGACACGGTGAAGCTGGTGGTGTTGTTGGTGGAAATGCCGCGCGCGGTCAGCTCCTCCAGCACTTCATAGCCTTCCTTGGAACCGGGCAGCTTGACCATTACGTTTTCGCCCTGCGCGGCGATGGAGAGGCCCTGTTCCAGCATCTTCTCGCCATCGGTGACGAAGCGCGGATCGACCTGGCCCGACAGCATCCCGTATTTGCCGCCGCTGGCTTCATAGACGCGGTGAATGGCGGACGCGCCCTTCTTCACCAGATCCAGATACATCGTCCAGTATACGCCTTCGACATCCATGCCGGGATTGTCGCGCGCGATCTTCTTGATTTCGGCGCGCCACAATTCGGGCGCCAGCTGGATCGCCTGCAGCGACAGCGGCGGATTGGTGGTGACGCCGCGGAACCCCATCGTGCCGCTGTCATGGATGGTGCCGGCATCGTACAGGCGGGTGAGCTGCTCGGCCCATTGGGCGCGCTTGGCGTCCGGCGCCTTGGCCAGCGTTTCTTCCTTCCAGCTGGGATAGATCAGCGGCGAGGAATCCCACCAGATTTCAGCTTCGGGATTGGTTTCGGCCAGCTTTTCAAGGACGTGCTTGGACATCTCTCACTCCTGCGGCGGCGCGGCGGAGTCGCGCCTTGTGAACTTGCGCGGCCCCCCTAGCGCAATTGCACCGCCGGGATAAACCCCGCATGGGCAAGGCCATGAATCCTTGCGACAAAGTAATACCAATTGGCGTGTTCCGCCGCTGTGTCTTCTTCCCCTATATCCGGCCGGGATGATGCCGCGATCCTTCCTGTTGCCAGCTCTGCTTGGCCCGGTGCTTGGGCTGACTGTTCCGGCATGGGCGCAGGAGCCGCCTTCTCCGCCCGATTCATCGCCGGGCGAAATCGTCGTTCAGCACACGCGCCCCCAGGATGTTTCGCCTGCCGAAGTGCACCGGCAGGCGCGCGCCGTTGCCGCCTCGTCCGACCATCTGCGCGTGCCACTGGCCCGGTTCGAAGACCGGCTGTGCGCGGGCATCGTGGGGCTTCAGGCGGATGCCGCCATGCTGATGATCGACCGCATCCGCGACAATGCGCACCAGCTGGGCATCCGCCTCCATGAAGACGGGTGCCAGCCCAATTTCGTGGTCATCTTTTCCGATGACAGCCAGGTCACCATGCGCAGCGTGGTCGATCGCAACCCTGCGATATTCCAGTTTGTCCCGCCTGCCGAGCGCCGTCGCCTGCTGGCCCCCGCGCCGGTTCACGTTTTCAGCCATGTCGAGCCGCGCACGCGCGATGGGATGCCGATCGCCCGCGAACGCAATCTGGTCAGCCCGCCGGTCAGTCGGCAGCAGATGGCGCATTCGCTGATCTACACCACCACCCGCCGCGACATCACCTCGGTCACCATCGTGTTCGATTCCCGCGAAGTTGTCGGGATGTCGGTGGGGCAGCTGGCCGACTATGCCACGATGCGCGGTCTGGCCGAAACGCAGGTGCCCGGCGAAGTGCCGCTGAATTCGATCCTGACCCTGTTCAATCCCGAAGGCCCATATCCCGAAAGCCTGACCGAATTTGACCGCGCCTATCTTCGTGCGCTCTATGACTGGGTGCCCAATCTGCCCGCTGCGGCAAAGCTGGGCAGCGTCACCCGCGAGCTGGAACGGCTGAGGGTGGAGCGCGCAGCCGAGGCGGGCGCGGCACCGTCCGAGCAGTAAATTCCGCAAGGTCACGGCCCGTATAATCGCTTGCTCCCTGCGCTCCTTCTTATACCATGCCGGCAAGATCCCAGGGGGAGATGCAGCCGTGGAATATGTTCTTTTTGCACTGGTTTTTGCCGTGCTGGTCTTCCTCGTCATGGGGGTGCGCGTGGTCAAGCAGGGCTTTGTCTACACGGTGGAGCGGCTGGGCAAATACACCAAGGCGGCCGAACCCGGCCTGCTGATCATCTTCCCTTTCATCGACCGGATCGGCCACCGGGTGAACATGATGGAGCAGGTCCTGGATATTCCGGGCCAGGAAATCATCACCAAGGACAACGCCATGGTGGGCGTGGACGCGGTGGTATTCTTTCAGGTGCACGATGCGGGCAAGGCCGCCTATGAAGTGTCCAACCTGTTCATTGCCATCATGGCGCTGACCACCACCAATCTGCGCACGGTGATGGGCAGCATGGATCTGGACGAGACGCTGTCCAAGCGGGACGAGATCAACGCCCGCCTGCTCTCCGTGGTCGATCACGCGACCTCGCCCTGGGGCGTCAAGATCACTCGCGTCGAGATCAAGGATATCCGCCCGCCCAAGGACATATCCGATTCGATGGCCCGCCAGATGAAGGCCGAGCGCGAGAAGCGCGCCGAAATCCTGGAGGCCGAAGGCAAGCGCGCCAGCGCAATTCTGCGCGCCGAGGGCGAGAAGCAGGCCGCCATCCTTGAGGCCGAAGGCCGCCGCGAAGCTGCCTTCCGCGATGCCGAGGCGCGCGAGCGCGAGGCTGAGGCCGAGGCCAAGGCGACGCAGATGGTGTCCGATGCCATTTCGGCCTCCGGCGTTCAGGCGATCAATTACTTTGTGGCGCAGAAATACACCGATGCCGTCGCCAAATTCGCCACCAGTCCCAATTCCAAGACCATCCTGTTCCCGGTGGAGGCAACCCAATTGATCGGCACGCTGGGCGGGATCGGCGCTCTGGCCAAGGAAGCGCTGGGTGATACCGCAGGCGGCAATGGTGGCTCTGCGCCACCCGCGCCCCGCCGCCCGGCCATGCCGCCGCGTCCCTCCGTTCCGCCTGCCGGGGGGCAATAGGACATGGACACGGTAACCGGCTGGCTTTCGTCGCTCGACGCCTACTGGTTCTGGCTGGCGCTTGGTCTGTTCCTGGCGGCGGCGGAAATGCTCGTTCCGGGCATCTTTCTGATCTGGCTGGCAGGCGCGGCGCTGGTGATCGGTGCGCTGGCTTTCCTGCTGCCGATCGGCGTGCCGCTGCAGATCCTGCTGTTTGCGGTGCTTGCCATTGCGACATTGTATATCGGCAAGCGTTACCTGCGGGACAATCCGATTGTGTCGGCCGACCCAGCCATGAACAAGCGCGGCCTGCGCATGGCCGGGCAGATGGCAACGGTGACGCAGGCGATTTCCGGCGGGCAGGGCCGCGTGCATCACGGCGACACCGAATGGATCGCGCGCGGGGCCGACGCCCCCGTGGGCGCGCGGGTGCGCATTACCGGGACGGACGGAGCCGAATTGCTGGTTGAGCCGGTGGAGTAGCGGCCCCTTTGCCGTCAGGCCTTTTGCATGGTGAAGCGGCCATGCTTGCGGAAGCGTTGCATCCACTTGTCAAGGAACAGCGACAGCGGCCGCGGCGTCACGCCCAGCTTCGCAATGCCGGGCAGCGTGCCGGTGGCCACGCTGCCGGATTTGAGCATCCGCCACTGGTCGCTCGACATCGGTGTGCCGGGCAGGGCAGCGAAAATTGCGCTCAGCGCGTCAGGCACAGGGATGAAGCCACGGCGGCGA
Organism: Alteraurantiacibacter palmitatis; assembly: GCF_037154115.1. NCBI lineage: Bacteria > Pseudomonadati > Pseudomonadota > Alphaproteobacteria > Sphingomonadales > Erythrobacteraceae > Alteraurantiacibacter > Alteraurantiacibacter palmitatis. The sequence goes on from NZ_JBANRO010000011.1 coordinate 85,240, forward strand.
CCTTGCGCGGCGGCTATCGCCTCGTGCAGTTCCATCATGGTGATCACGTCCGGCCCGGCCAGCTCATAGGTCTTGCCGCCGTGGCTGCCGGGATCGGCCAGGGCATTGGCCGCGGCCGTTGCCACATCGTCCACCCATACCGGCTGCACCTGCGCATCGGGCCCGAACACTGGCAAAGCCGGCATGACGGAAATCAACCCGGCAAACATGGAAACGAACTGGTCATCCTGCCCGAAAATGACCGAAGGGCGAAGGATGGTGGCTGTGGGGAAGGCGTCCAGCACGGCACGCTCACCCAGCGCCTTGGTGCTGGCATAAATGCCTTCGCTTTCCGCATCGGCGGCCAGGCTGGATAGGTAGACAAAGGCACCCGCCCCGCCGTCGGCTGCCGCTTCGGCGGCGACGCGCGCGGCATCAGCGTGCAACTGGCGGGCATCCTTGCCGAACGTGCCCACCAGATAGACCACCGCATCCGCCCCGGCCACCACGGCCCGGATGTTCTGTGCATCGCGCACATTGCAGCGCGCAAATTGCAATTGGCCCAGATTGGCGAGCGGCTTCACGCTGAGCGCCTTTTCCGGGTTGCGCGCGGCAATGCGCACCCGCGCGCCGCGTTGCAGCAATTCCTGCGCCAGATGGCGGCCGACGAAACCATTGCCGCCAATCAGGACGACCAGCTTGTTTTCCAGCGAAATGCTCATGGCCCATTCATCCGTTACCGCAGATTCTTGGCCTGCCCTAAGCACATTGGCGGGCAGGTGGGCAATGCCAAAGCCTGCCTCCCTGCCGGTTTGGAAGAAATATCATGCCAGCCGCACCAATCGCGCGTTGACAAGCCCCTCTCCCGTTCGCTAGTGGCGCCGGCCTACCCGGCATGGACGTGCAAGCGCAGCCAGCCGATCCGGTGCCCAGATGGCGGAATTGGTAGACGCACCGTCTTCAGGTGGCGGCGATCGCAAGGTCGTGGAGGTTCGAGTCCTCTTCTGGGCACCATTTGTTCTTCTCACGTTCTCCCAAATAATCTATAAAACCCGCAGAAATCCTAGGGATTTGGCCCTTGGATCGTTCCGGATCGTCCCGCCTGTTCTCGGGGGTTCCAGACACTTTTGTGGGCCTTTTGAGGCCGTTTCGCAAAGGCCCAGATGAAAAGGCCCCCACATGCCGCTGACAGATACTCGCCTCCGCGCACTCAAGCCGAAGGATAAGCCGTACAAGGTAACCGATGAGCGCGGCCTATATGTTGAGGTCACGCCGACCGGCGGCAAACTTTGGCGATTCCGATACCGGATCGGCGGCGCGCAAAAGAAGCTCTGCATCGGCAGCTATCCAGACATCAGTCTCAAGCAAGCGCGAGACGAAGCCTACGAGGCACGACGAGCTGTTGCTTCAGGGGGCGACCCGGCCTTTGAGAAGCGGAAGCGGAAAATCCGCGCCGAGTTCCTTTCTGCACAGACGTTCGAGGCAGTCGCACGTGAGTATATTGAACAGATGATGGTCCAGAATGGCCGTGCCGATGGCACGATCGTCAAGGCCAATTATTTCCTCGACAAGCTTGCGCCTGCCATCGGGAACCGACCCATCAACGAGATCGAGCCGTTCGAAGTCCTGGCTCCCCTCAAACGGCTGGAAGCCACCGGTAAGCACGAGACTGCGAAGAAATGCCGCTCGTTCGCAGGCCGCGTGTTTCGCTACGGTGTTGCTACCACCCGCTGCAAATCCGATCCGACCAGTATGCTGAAGGGAGCTCTCGTAACGCCGAGAGCCACGCATTATGCAGCAATCCTCGAGCCCACCGAGCTAGGCGGGCTGCTGCGCGCAATCGACGACTTCACTGGCTACATGGTGACGAAGTTAGCTTTGCAGATAGCGCCGCATGTGTTCGTACGCCCCGGCGAACTCCGGCACGCCGAATGGCATGAGATCGACCTCGTCGATGGGGTCTGGAAAATCCCTGCCGGTAAAATGAAAGCGCGCCGAGCGCATGCCGTCCCGCTTTCCAAGCAGGTTAGAGGCTATCTCACTGATCTGGCCGAGATGCTCGGCCGCGAAGGATATGTTTTCCCATCTGCGCGCAGCTCCAAGCGTCCCATGAGTGAAAACACGCTCAATGCCGCATTCCGTCGCATGGGATACTCGAAAGAAGAAGTCACCGCGCACGGACTCCGTGCGACAGCATCGACATTCCTGAACGAGTCGGGCCTTTGGAATCCCGATGCGATCGAGCGTGCCCTGGCACATGGCGACAGCAATGTTGTGCGTGGCATCTACCATCGCGGCAAGCATTGGGACGAGCGCGTGCGAATGGCTCAATGGTGGAGCGACTACCTCGATGAGCTCCGGACAGGAGGGAAGGTCATCATGGGAAAGTTTGCGAAGGGTTGATCGGAAGAACGATTTTCTTCTCAGCCAGGGCAGGACTGAAGGCTAAGGACCAGCCCTATAAGGGACACTGACGCGAGCAAGGCGAACTCAATTCTGATGCCCCAGACTTTAAGCCAATTCCGCATCGTGCCGAGCCTCAGTTCGTAGAGCTTTGGCAGCTAAGTTGATCGAAGCGCTCAGCAACAGTTTTCCACGTTGCTATGCCTGCCTCGTCCCCTTCGATGGATAGCCGCTGGATTTGCTGCGCGATATAAGCGGTTCCCTCCTCGCCATGGTTCTTTTCGACCCAGAGTGCGATGGCCCACAATTCCTGATCGCGGTTCAGCACCATGGCTCACGTCTTCCGGTCCAGGTTCGCGCCAGGCCTTCGCTGACCAGCTGATCGCCAAGCGAGCGGCCGCCGCGCGTTACAACCCGCAATTTGCGACCGTACTGATCCTCGTCTCTGCTACCGATGGTCCTCAGTTCAAAGGGCCCGCCATTCAGCAATTCGACAAGGCGGTGCGTCGCGCGCATGCCGAGCTGGTATTCATAGTCGCAACGAGGCTCGCTGATCTCGGGAGTGTCGATGTCGGCAATCCGGATCTTCACGCCATCAAGCCAGAAAGTATCTCCATCCACGACGCATGTGCGCCGGGTGGATCCGCAGATGTCGAATTGCGGGGAGCTTGCTTGCTGGAATAAAGTCTGAGGCTGCTGATCGTCGTTAGCAAGGCTGGCATCATGGACTGGCCAGTTGAGTGCCAGCATCCCTCCAGCAAATACGATCGCGAATGCTCCCAAACCCAACGCGATCTCCTTTCTCAGCTTCCGGCGCTTCTGTGCTTTCAACGCCTTGCGAAAGTCGAACGGCTCACCGGGGATCTCATTCACTGGCGTTGTCCGTCTTCATTCCGGCACATGATTTCAGACAATAGCCGGAAATCAGGTAGTTTCGTCAATTGTACGTACCAATTGCTTGCCAACGTCCCAACACAGACCGGACATATTGCGGCGTTTCACCATTGTTGGGAATGCCGCGTGATCGGGAGACGGCACCTGGGCCAGCATTGTAAGCAGCCAAGGCCAGGTGGACTGCGTCGAACCGGTCCAACATATCGCGAAGGTACCTGGCGCCACCGTCGATCGATGCAAGAGGGTCATGACGGTTCCGGACGCCCAGTTCTCTCGCCGTGGCCGGCATAAGCTGAGCCAGCCCGGCAGCACCGGCTGGACTAACAGCCATCGGATTGAAGCGGGACTCAGCCCAGATAAGAGCACGAAGCAGGTTGGTCGGAAGCCCGTACCGGCGTTCAGCCTCGGCTATCGCCGCCATATACAAGCCTTCCCGATAGGATACGTTTGCTGGCTCGGCCTGGTAGATTGCAGGAAGATATTCCCTTGCCGGCTGCTGGTCCGTCTTCGGCGGAACGATCGCGTGCTCGAACAAGGTGAAATCCTGGGCGCGAACTTGCTGTGAGGAGGTCGCGATCATCCCCAGACAGGCGACCGCTAGCGCGGTCAGACAATTGAGGCAGTTCATCTCGACTTGTGCTCCATTGATTCGAATCGAAAGAGAACATAAAAAGAACATGTGCCTGTAGGAAAGCCGCGAATGCCTGCCTTTGGGAGAGGAGAGGAACGCTGATGAGGGGGCCACTTTGCATGCTGAGGAGCTCGCATGTCCCTGTCTGTCCAAACTCATCCCAACCGGTCGCTTGCCGAGACCGCCCGTCGCATTTGCGAATCGCGAGGGGGCAAATGGTCCGGCACAAAGGGCATGGCCTGTTGCCCCGCGCATGATGACCGCACGCCGTCACTCGGTGTGTCGCTCGGCCGACAGGCCATCCTCTTCCACTGTTTCGCGGGATGCGATCAGCAGAGCGTGCTGGCTGCTCTGGCGCGTGAAGGTTTCGAGGCACCGGCGCTTTTTTCAGGTTCTGCGATCACCAACGAACCCGAATTGACGAGCACCCGCAAACCCTCGGCGGTAGCGCTGAGGATCTGGCGCGATGCACAGCCACTGCGTGCCAGTCCGGCAAAGGCATATCTTGAAAGCCGCGGCATCCTCGCCGCATCTCCGGCGCTCCGCTTCCATCCACGAACGCCGCTTGGCCCGAAAGGACGGGCCCGCTTTCTGCCCGCGATGATCGCGGCAGTCAGCCTCGACGAGGGCCCGATCGCCATCCACCGCACGTTCCTGTCTACCGAGGCTTCAGGCAAGGCCGCTTTCGAAAAGCCGAAACGCGCGCTCGGCGCGCTCGGTGAAGCTGCTGTTCGTCTCTTCGCTCCAGCTTCCGGCAAGCTTGGCCTTGCCGAGGGGGTCGAGAGCGCGATGTCGGCCTATGCTCTCACCGGCATTCCCGTCTGGGCGACCCTGGGCAATGAGCGCTTCGGTCTCGTCAGCGTACCCGAGAGCGTGACCGAGCTTCACCTCTTCGTCGATCACGATGCTGGCGGCGAGCTGGCCGCGTCGCGTGGCCTGGCCGCTTATGCCCGCGAAGGGCGGACGATCCACGTTCGCAAACCATCCTCACGCGACAGCGACTGGAACGATGAACTTACAGCATGGCTGCGCCGCAAAGCGGCGCGGTAGAGGAGAGAGAGCTTCTCGAATTCCTGATCCGGCAGAGGGCGTGTCCCGATGCCCCCATCAGGAGGACGAATTGCCATGTTTCAATCAGACCTGTTTCCCGCCGGCGAGCAGTTGCCGTCCATGCCCTTGGCCTATGCCATTGGCACCCGAGTTGCCGCGCTTCTTGCTTCGGGACGTCATCTTACCCGTACCGACATTTCCGGGCTGTTCGCCGAAGAGACCGGTGTTCTGGACTGGGGAGGGGCCTGGACGATCGACGACTACAACAGCGCGGTCGAGATCGGCGCACTACTCTGGCTTCGAGAGTCCTCACGGATCGATCTGGCGACGAATGTACACGAAGCCGAAGCGCGGTTCGACTGGCTCGAAGCAGCCTTGCCGCCGCGGCACGTTCGCAGCGAAGCACAGGTCGAGCTCCAGCAGTTCTCGACCCCGCCAATGCTGGCTTGGCTGATGGCGAAGGCCGCAGCTGTCTGCGCGCAAGACACGCTCCTCGAACCGTCCGCAGGCAATGGTGCCCTTGCTCTCTGGGGTTGCCTCCAGAACGCTTCGCTTCTCCTCAACGAGATCGATCCGGCAAGACGAGACGGCCTCAGCCACATCTTCCCCGCAGCCGAGATCACCATGCATGAAGGGGAATTGATTGCCGACCTGAATCGCGGCCCTGTTCCGTCTGCCGTGCTTATGAACCCGCCGTTCGCTCACAGCCTGGAACGCGGCAAGGACGGTGAAACCGCTATGCGTCACCTACGCGGTGCAATCCGGGCCGCTGCTAATCTGGCGAGGATCGTCGCCATTATGCCTGAAGGCTTCGACGCCTCCACCTTCGCCAAGGAACAGGACGAAGCATCGCTGCTCCTCGATGTTCGCCTGCAGCAGATGTTTCGCCGGACAGGGACGGGGATCGCTGTTCGCCTGGTTGTGTTCGACAAGGCGCCGACTGCGTCCTCGCCTGCGATCATCGGAGATACTGCCGACCTCATCTTGCTCCACGAGCTTATCACTGCGCTTCCGCCACGCGTACAGACCTCCGCCAACATCCATCGCCTGCCGCTCGGCAAGCCAGTGCGCCTCGTTGGCAAGACTTCGGCCCAAAGCGCGCCGGTTCGGCCGGTGGCGCCGTTCGCCGCGACACCAGCAGCCACGGCGAATGCGATCGACCTTGCCTATTCGGTCCTCGCCGACCCCGCGCCTGTGCCCGAACAGGCAGGCATCTACCTGCCTTACCGGCCCAGCCGCATCGCCTTCGAAGATGCTCCGGTCCATCCCACCCCGCTCGTGGAATCGGTCGCCATGGGTTCGGTCGCGGCTCCGCAGCCGAATGTTCGCCCGCGTCTTCCCGCAGGGTGGCAGGCCGATGGTCTCTTGTCCGAAGCGCAATGCGAGACACTGGTCTACGCTGCCCAGGCATTCGCACGCGACCTACCGGGCCAGTTCAAGGTCAGCCAGGAAGGCACCGCGCTGGAACTGTCCGAGGATGGTCACGCATACCGACAGGGCTTCTTCCTTGGTGACGGGACCGGAGCGGGCAAGGGACGGCAGATCGCAGCGGTCATCATGGATCGCTGGCTCGCCGGCGAGCGTCGCCATATCTGGATCACCAAGAACGAGGCGCTGCTGGAAGATGCACGCCGCGACTGGGAAGCGCTTGGCGGGCTGCCGCTCGATCTCCAGCCGCTCTCGCGCTGGAAACTCGGCCAGCCCGTAACGATGTCCGAAGGCATTCTCTTCGTCACCTATCCGACGCTGCGCTCGGGCCGCGCCGAGGATACGCGGCTCGACCAGATCCTTGCCTGGGCGGGCGAGGATTTCGACGGCGTGATCGCTTTCGACGAAGCCCATGCGATGGCTAATGCGCTCGGGGGTTCTTCAATCCGCGGCAAGGTCAAGGGCTCCGAACAGGGGATGGCGGGCCTCAGGCTGCAGAACCATCTCCCGCGCGCCCGCGTACTCTACGCGTCGGCCACCGGCGCTTCGGATATCGCCAACCTCGGTTACACCTCACGGCTTGGCCTGTGGGGACCCGAGACCGCCTTTCCGACCCACGAGGCGTTCATGACCGAAATCCGCGCGGGCGGCGTCGCGGCAATGGAACTCGTCGCCCGCGATTTGAAGGCACAGGGACTATACCTTGCACGCGCGCTGTCCTTCGCCGGGGTCGAGTACGAAATTCTCGAACATAGCCTGACCGAAGCGCAGGTGAAAATCTATGACGCCTATGCCGATGCCTGGGCAATCATTCACCGCAACCTCGAAGCTGCGCTCGAAGCAACCCGCGTGGTCGATGAGGACAGCGGCGACACGCTCAACCGCAATGCCAAGGCGGCAGCGCTTTCGATATTCGAAGGCACCAAGCAACGCTTCTTTGCCCAGCTCCTGCTCTCGATGAAACTGCCGAGCCTGGTCCCGGCGATGGAAGCGGCGCTTGGCGAGGACCATTCGGTGGTCGTGCAGCTGGTCTCGACCGCCGAGGCCATGCTCGACCGACGTCTTGCCGACCTCTCCGACGAAGAGCGCGAAGCGCTCGATATCGATCTGTCCCCACGCGAATATGTTATCGACTACCTCGCCAAGAGCTTCCCGGTGCGCCTTATGCGGGTCTTCGCAGACGAGGATGGCAATCTTCGCTCCGAGGCGATGAGCGACGATGAGGCCAATCCCGTTTTCTGCCAAGGCGCGATTGCCGCGCGCGATGCGCTGATCGAACAGCTATGCGCGCTGCCGCCCATCGCTACCGCGCTCGATGCGATCATCGAGCACTTCGGAACCGACGCAGTGGCCGAAGTCACGGGCCGGACCCGCAGGCTTGTCCTGGGCCGCGATGGTCAGCAGCGCCTCGAACGGCGCAGCCCCAGTGCCAATGTCGCCGAAGCGCAAAGCTTCATGGAAGGGACCAAACGTATCCTGGTCTTCTCGGACGCGGGCGGCACGGGGCGTTCCTACCATGCCGACCTTCATGCGAAGAACCAGCAGCGCCGGGTTCATTTCCTGCTCGAGCCGGGCTGGCGCGCCGACAATGCAATCCAGGGGCTCGGCCGGACAAACCGTACCAACCAAGCTTGTGCGCCGCTGTTCCGCCCGGTCACCACCGACGTGAAGGGCGAGCGCCGGTTCATCTCGACCATTGCGCGAAGGCTCGATGCATTGGGCGCGCTCACGCGCGGCCAGCGCCAGACGGGCGGTCAGAACCTGTTCGACCCGGCCGACAATCTCGAAAGCGACTATGCGCGCGACGCGCTCTGCCGCTGGTTCCAGCTGCTCTATGACGGCAAGCTCGAAGCCACGAGCTTCGGCGACTTTGTCGAGCGAACCGGCCTCCGGCTTGAAAGCCCAGATGGTGGGCTGACCGACAATCTCCCCACGATCCAGCGCTGGCTCAACCGCATTCTCGCGCTGCCGATCATGCTCCAGAACGCGATCTTCGATGAATATCTCGGCCTCGTCGAAGCGCGGATTGAAGCCGCGCGCGAAGCGGGAACGCTCGATCAGGGCCTTGAGACCGTCAAGGTCGATAGTTTCGATATACTCGCCGACGAACTCCTGCGCACCGATCCTGTGACCGGAGCGCAGACCCGGCTCGTCTCGCTCGAAGTGAGCCGGCACCTTCGGCCTCTGCGATTGCAGCGCCTGGTGCGGATGCACGAGATTGGCAGCCTGCACGCGATCCCGATGCGCAATACACGCTCGGGCAAGGTCGCGCTGTCGGTTCCTGCGCGGCGCCTCATCACTGACGACGGGGCCGTGATCGAACGTCGGCGCCTGCTGCGCCCGCTCAAGTCCGCCAACTGGACGCTAGAGGCACTCGCTGAGAGCCACTGGGAAGAATTTGGCGTCACTGCATTTACGAGGGCCTGGCGTGCTGAGGAAGAGGAAGCGGCCAAGTCACCGGTGACCGAGCGCGTCCATCTTGCCACCGGACTGCTACTGCCAGTCTGGAAGCGCCTCCCTGGCGATCATGTCCGCGTCACGCGGCTCGTTGCCGAGGACGGCCAGTCGATCATCGGCCGCGAAGTGCTCGATATCGATCTCGCTGCGATCGCCGAGACCTTTGGCCTTTTCGGAGTTACCGGTCCGGCACCAGAGCAGATCGGCGACCTAGTCCTGGCCAGCGGCAAACCGCTGGGCCTTGCCAGCCACGATCCACTCACGGTGAAACGCTCGCTGGTCGGAGGCGAACAGCGCCTTGAACTGACCGGGTTCTCGCCCGACCGGCTCGACTGGTACAAGAACAAGGGCTGCTTCACCGAGATTATCCGCTACCGCACGCGGCTGTTTGTCCCGGTGTCGAGAGCCTCGTCGGTCCTCCCCGCGCTTGCCGCCTGATCCCTCGGCAGACCCCAATCTCAGAATGAGAGTGGAGGGAGCCCTTTGGGCTTGTGGGCCTCGTGATCCTCACCTGCGCCTTCATTCCATCAGGAGAACACCCATGATCCAGTCGATTCCCTTGAAGAAGCTCGCTGCGAGCCCGCGCAACGTTCGCAAGTCGAGCGACGTCCTCGCCGACCTCCAGCTGCGGGCAGACATTGCTGCGCGCGGCCTGCTGCAGAACCTCGTCGTGCGCAAAGGAAAGCGCGGCAAGTTCGAGGTCGAGGCCGGCGGTCGCCGTCTTGCCGCGCTGCAGGCGCTGGCCGAAGAGGGCACCTTGCCCGAAAGCCACGAGGTTACTTGCCTCGTCATCGAAGGCGAGGAAAGCGAAGTGCGCGAAGCCAGCCTTGCCGAGAACTTCCAGCGTCTGGCGATGAACCCGGCCGACGAGGCGCAGGCTTTTGCTTCCATCATCGAGGCGGGGGCTACCCCCGAAGACGTGGCGCGCCGCTTCGGCCTCACCGTCCGGTTCGTCGAAGGGCGCCTGCGCCTGGCCTCTCTCGCGCCTTGCGTCTTCGAAGCACTCGCCGAAGGCACGATCACGCTCGACATGGCGAAGGCCTATGGCGCGATTTCCGATGTCGAGCGCCAGGCGCATGTCTATGCCGAGCTGCAGGACGCCTGGTACCAGATCACGCCTGACACGATCCGCCGCATGGTGCTCGATGCCACGGTGCGCGGTTCCGATCCGCGTGCTGTCCTGGTCGGGCGCGATGCCTATCTCGCCGCAGGCGGCCGGATCGAGCGCGAACTGTTCGACGATGATGCCAGCGAGAGCTGGATCGATGTCGCGCTGCTTGAGGACCTCGCGCACAAGGCCATGGAAGAGGCGGCAGAAAAGACCGCGCTCGAATATGGCCTCGCCTGGGTGCGCCCGACGCTTGGCAACTACGTCAGCCATGACCTCGTCGAAGGTCTCGGCCGTCTGCCATGCGAGCCTGCGCCGATGACCGAACAGGAAGCGAAGAAACTTGGCGAGCTCGAGGCCGACTACGACCGCGTCGCCGCCGTGCTCGAAGACGAAGATAGCGACGAGGACGAGGTCGCCAAGGCCGAACAGGAACTCGTGGTGATCGACCGCGCCATGCGCGCGCTCAATGACCGGCCGCCGGTACTCGCCGACGAACTGAAACCGGAGGCCGGCGCCTTCCTCGTCCTCTCGCGCAATGGCGAGCCGACCTTGGTCCCACAGTTCTACACCGAGACCGAGGTCATCGCTGACGAAGGTGTGGTCGAGGCCATTGAAGAGAACGGTCCGGCGAACCCCAAGGGAAGCTCGTTGTCGCAGCGCCTGCTCGACGAGCTCGCGATGCAACGCCGCGACATCCTGGCCATCCATCTGGCCAACGATCCGGCACTGGCGCTCGACTTCATGGTCTTCACGCTTGCCGATGCCGATGGGCACGAGTGGCGCGCCAAGAAGGCGTCGACGCTGGTCGGCTCGGTGGCTTCCGGGCCGGTCACCGGGTTCGAAGCCAAGGACGCACCAGCGAGTGCTGCTCTGGCCGAGTTCGCTGGCTCGCTCGATGAAAGCTGGCGTATTGGCGAAAGCGATGTCGAACGGTTTGCTCAGTTCCGGGCGCTTTCCGATGAGGCGCGCTCGGCCTGGCTTGGCCATGTTATCTCGCGCACGCTTATCGCGAGCCTCGCCTGCGAAGGCGAGCGTTCGGTGCCGATGCACGAAGCGCTCGGCTCGCTCCTTGAAATCGAGACCGCACATTGGTGGCGTCCCACAGCGGCCAACTTTTTCGACCGCGTGGCCAAGGCCCGCACGCTCGAGGCGCTCAATGCCGCTGGTGGTCCAGAACTGGTCAGTCGCTATGCCGCCTCGAAGAAAGCAGAGCTGGCGAGCGCTGCTGAGCGCATTTTCTCGGGCAACTTCATCGGCGAGGCAGATATCAAGGAACGAGCGCAGGCCTGGGTACCTTCGATCATGCGTTTCGCCGGTGCCGAAGAGGTCGAACCGGTTGACGCCGAAGGGGATGAACCGGTCAGCAATGTTACAGCTGATGAGATAGCCGAGCAGGCTGCCTGACCCCTCCTGACAGGTCCAGGTCACTCGGCGGGCGGTCCGTCCCAATCGGGACGGACCGCCTTTTCCATTTCAAGTTGCAGGTCGCGTTCAGGCCACACCGCTCTTGGCATCGAAGATCGAACCACAGAATTTGAGGAGGGATTGATGTGAACGATGGGCCGCGCCCACGATAATCGCAATGCGACCTACACGTGCGCAAAAATTTCGCACAGATGCACTTTAGAAGAGAGTTTGCTGCCTGAAAGCAGCAGCCCGAGCGCTACGATCCTGCAAGTAGATGCGGTAGCGTGAGAGAAGGCCGTCGTGGTCTGCTCCTTCCCCAATCAGCTTATCTGTCTCGGCCAGAGCAAAATCATAGGTTAGACAGCCAGACCCATCGCCTGCCAGTTGATCGCCTAAGCGATGTTCGACTTCGGACCTCACGTCCATGGGCAAAACTGAACGGGCTTCGCAGTACATCAAACGAAGGCCAAACCACCGCAGACGCTCGTCCTCGAAGCTCTCTACAATAGTGAGGCGATCTGGCCATAGCGCTTGGTGAAAAGCAGTCATGCGCCTCTCATCTTCCGGCCCTGGAAAGCCATTATAGATTTGCTCCTCGAGATGAGGTGACTGTGGGAATGGCTCGCGTGCCGCTACGTAAGCAGCGACAAACCGTGCCTGTAGATCGGCGTCCGCCTTCAACCGCCGGGCCTGATTTTCGATATGGCCAATCGTACCGCCATCCAACATTTGTTCGGGAGCATCGAATAATTCGGTCAGCGTGGGTGCTGCGTTGACCCTGAAACGGCGGATCGGACTTGGCTTCTGCGCAAGGTGGGTCTGCAATTCGGAGTCGCTCATTTTACTGAGCCGGTCGATGTCTTCGTTGAGGTTTAGGCAAATTCGACCGTTGGCTTGGTCGGGGTCAACACCGATGCAGACGACTGGCGCATGGTATGCCTGCCCGCCAAAAAACTCCGTCAGCACGAAGCCATCTTCGGTATCGACGAAATCTGAAACGGTAGCCTTGTTCGAGAAGCGCACGAACCTTTGCCACAGCTCCGGAGACCGCTGATGGACCAGTCGACATAGCTCCACCGTCGCAAGTACATCGGACATCGCGTCATGCGCACGGGCATGGGTGACTCCATTCGCCGCCGCCAAGTCCTCCAGACGAAATGTCCTTCGCCCATCCTCGCTGACCGGCACAACTAACTGCGCTGGCGATACCGCATCCGCGGCCATCATCAGACTGAGCGCGTCAGCCCGGCAGTTGCGGTGGTTGCTCGTCAGATAAGCCGGGTACAGGCATTGAAAGAGAGCGTGTCGAAGCATCTCTTCGTCGAAACGGATAGAATTGAAGCCGACGAAGACGGCCGGACTCCAAGACATTAGAGTCCGACGAATGTCACTCACCATCGCGTAGTGCGACGGCAGGTTGGTGTCCGTGAGCCATTCGATCGGCAGCCCGTTCGTACGCAGCGCCGAGGGATGGGGGAGCACATGTGGCTGGAGACGCGCACGGGCTTCGAAGCGCGCCACCTCGTTCAGGTTTGCATCGGTGCGAATTGCTGCGAAATGGAGAATTTGGTCGAAGCCGCGCTTGAGCCCCGTCGTTTCTGTATCGAAGAAGACGAAGCTCATGGTGCGCTACCAGCGAGTCAGCCGAAAGCGCATGGCGGTCGGGCTCACCTTGAACCGACGAGCTAACGCTTCGATCGCCGCCTCATCCTCAAGGTCTACTCCACCGCCCTCCAACACAGCAGCTAAGAGATCGCCGGGGATCAACAACTCCGAAGCGAACGCGTTGGCCTCGATTTCCATCGGCTCAGTCCCCAGCGCTGACACATCGTTGCGGAACAGGACGCGGATTCCCTTATCGACATGCACGGCTTGGCTGATCTCAGGGGCATGGAGTATGTGATGGGCTAGCTCATGAGCCGCCGAGAATCGCTGTCGGTTCGGATGATGCAGCGCGTTTACGCCGATGATGCCGACACCATCTTTTATGTACGCCATGCCCGAAAGGTCCTCATCGAGCGGTGCATACTGAAGGACGATTTTGCGCGATTTGATTATTCGCTCTACCGGGACTGGTGGCGCCGACACGCCAAACTCCATCAGGATCGCACGCGCAGATGCACGCGCCCGATCAAAATCCGGATTTGCCATAAATCAAGCCTTACCGCGTCGAGGCTGCAACGCGGTTGTGATCAGGTCGGCGACCTGAGCTTCAGCATGTTGCGAAAGCGTCTGTTGATTGGAAAGCATCATCTTCAGTCCATCCCCTAAAGGCTTCTGCGGCGTCGGTGGCAGGAGTTCTGCCACCTTGGTAAAATCGAGTGCGGCGGCGAGCGCGTAAACGTGATGCAGAAGAATGTTCTGCCGACCACTCTCGATGTTTGCGATCGACGCACGCGACATCTTCACCTTTCCAGCCAGTTCCTCCTGAGTGAGGCCAAGCGCTTTCCGGCGGGTTGAGACCGCGCTGCCAAAAGCCTTGTAGAGAGCTTCGCCTGCCATGAATTTTGTTTGCGCTGGGCTTTCGGGAATGTCAACCTCACAAACATAATGTGCTTGATACAAACATATAGGCGTGTTCGATAGTTGACATTGCGATCCAATTCGGGAATCCGTTGCGCTAGGGCGTGGTGCCCAAGATGAGTCGGAGAACCAGCGATGTCGAAACGAATTCACGTAGTGCCCCATGGGTCGGGCTGGGCCACACGTCGCGAAGGCGCGACCCGCGTGGGGTCGACCCACAACACCCAGGCCGGTGCTACGCAGGCAGCGCGTGGCACTGCCGTTCGCGAACGCGGCGAAGTAATAATCCATCGGCCGGACGGTCGCATCCGGGACGCCAATTCGTATGGCAACGACCCCTTTCCACCGAAGGGCTGACGGGTTTGGGCTGCCTTGGAAGCGGTCCGGCTCCGGTACGTGAATGAGGCAACTGGGTCATTAGAGAGGAAACATCGCGCGGATGGAGGAAGGGGAAAAAGAACGCGGCGCTGAGCGGCCATATCGAGTGCTCAGCTTGGACGGCGGTGGGATGCGGGGCATCTACACCGCCGCCTTTCTGGCCCGGCTGACGGACCAGTTCGCCCGCATTCGGGCCGAATCGGCGCTCGACCTCGGCCGCGGCTTCGACCTGATTACCGGAACCAGCACAGGCGCGATTGTCGGGTGCGCGCTAGCGATCGGCCGACCGATGACTGAGGTGGTAAGCCTCTATCGCGAGCACGGTCCCAAGATATTTCCGCACCGGATCGCCGGCAAGCGCAGCGCCATCTACCGCGCGAGTCAGGGCAGCCGGTTCGTGCGCGAAGGCGACATGGCTCTGCGCGCCGCGCTCAAGGACGTGCTCGACGACGTTACGATGCTTGAGGTCTTCGAAGGCCGCGGCATCTCGCTCGCGATCCCCACTGTGCTCATGAGTGAGCATCGGGCCTGGGTGTTCAAGAAGACGCCCAAGAGCGGCGTGCGTGACGACCGTTACCCGCTGGTCGACGTCTGTATGGCGACCAGCGCCGCGCCGATCTACCGCTCGCTCGCCGCCATCGATGACCCCAACGCGCCCGGTGGCCCCAAGCAGGTGTTCGCCGACGGCGGCCTTTGGGCCAACAATCCGATCATGGTCGGGCTCGTCGACGCGCTGACAGTGGCCCCTCCCGAGCAGCCGATCGAGATCTACTCGCTCGGCACCTGCCCGCGTCCCGACGGGGATCACCTCGACGCCGAGAGCGCGCACCGCTCGATGCTCGACTGGTCGCTTGGCGCGGACGTCGCGCCGCTGAGCATTTCGGCCCAAGAGTTCGCCTTCGACCATATGGCGCGGCTTCTTACCAACGCGATCAGCAGCTGCGGCCGCTCAATCCGGCGCGTGCGCTTCCCCAACATGCCCGTGCCGGCGAGCATGATGCCGTACCTGGCGCTCGACGACACCCGGCCCGAGGCGATGGACCGGCTGGTCGGCCAGTCCCACACCGACGCCGACCTGACCAAGAGTGCGTGCGACGATCCTAACAGCGACGACGGCCGCATGATCCGTCGCCTGATGCACGACCTGCCGGCGATGCCGGCGACCGGGGCCGTCTGGCGTCCCTCCCCCACCGAGCACCGAGAAGGATAGGTGATGTTCGACTGCTCCAAAGACGTGCGTGCGTATCACAATCAGGACGTGACCCTGCCCAAGAGCGAACAGGACGCCATGCGCGACCGGCGCGACTCCAACCGGACACGGCTGAGGAACGGTCTGGAGAAGGCTAGCAAGCCCAAGCCGATCGAGTTCGTCAAGCAGGGCAGCTACGCCATGAAGACGATGTGCCGCGACTTGGACAACGACTACGACATCGACGACGGTGTCTATTTCGAGAAGGACGACCTGGTTGGCGACCGCGGTGCCGAGATGACGTCCCTGCAGGCCCGTCAGATGGTTCGTGACGCGGTCGACGACGGCAAGTTCAAGTGCGCGCCGGAGGTGCGCTCCAATTGCGTACGCGTCTTCTACGAAAAGGGCTACCACGTCGACCTGCCGGTCTACCGACGCGTCATTACCACGACCGTGTTCGGCGAGGATGTGCATTATGAACTGGCGGCGAGCAGCGGCTGGAAGCGCTCGGACGCCCGCGACGTGTCGGGCTGGTACGAAGACGAGCGCGCGGCGTCGGCGGACGGCATCCAACTGCGCCGTATCAACCGCGATCTCAAAAAATACGCGCGCAGCCGCTACAGCTGGCGCGGCGCGATCCTGAGCGGCTTCGGCATCTCGGTGCTGACGACGGAGAGGTTTCAGGTGAACGACCGCGAAGACCGGGCGCTCTACGACACCATGGTCGCGATCCGGGACCGGCTGAAATGGAACCTCGTCGTCGCGCACCCCGTTACTCCGGGGGACACCATCACCAGTGGCTCCGACGACGCCAAGGCGCGCTGCTTCCGCGAAAAGCTGACCGAGGCGATCGACACGCTGGCGCCGCTCTTCGACGCGGACTGCACACGTGAGAAGGCGCTCAGATGCTGGGATAAGGTATTCGCGACGACGTTCTTCAGTGAACGTCTGGAGGATGAGCAGCGCGCCTCAGTCGTTGCTCCGGCGATCATCGGCTCGGCTGCCCTGTTGGGCGCGACGGCGGCAGCGGCGAGCGCGGTCAGCAGCGCCGGCGGCGGCCGCCATGCCTAGAGAAGTTTTTCCGCTCGGCTGGCGACAGGCGGCGATTCGTCTTGAAGCGACTTTGCGCGAGCAAGCGGGGCAGGCACCCGAGCGTCTCAACATGGCGACGATCGGCGCCGACTATCCCACCCGCGACTGGATCGCGGCCGGCTGGCGGATCAAGGTTGCCTTCTCCGACGGCGTGACCCGACGCATTGATCTGCTGGCAGGAAGGCATTTTCCGACGACTCCGGTGCGAACGGCGTTGGTCGATCACCCCGAGACGATGACCTGGCCGCATGTCGAGAGCGACGGCATCCTCTGTCTGCTGCCCAATATGGCCGAGTGGGATCCGGACGATCCGTCGACGGTCGCCATGGGTCTCCTTCATCGCTCAATCATTTTGATCGAGGAGCTGCTTGAGGGCGGCATCGTCGAACGCGACTTCCGCGAAGAATTCGTGACTTACTGGGGCTACCGGGTGCATTCACAAGGCCAATCCCTGTTCAGCTTACTCGCGCCCACTCCGAGTTCGCGGCGGGTGCGGGTCTGGCGCGGCAAGGGCCTCGAGGTGGTTGGAGAGGACCACGAATTCTTGGCCGCTTGGGTCCATCATCGCTTTGGCGACAAGACGCCGGTCAAGACCGAAGCGGCGGCCTACCTCTGGTTGGATACGCCGCCGTTGCCCGCCGACTATCCGGAGACCGCGGTCGATCTATATCGGATGGCCGAGCGGGTCGGCGACGACGCCCGGACCATTCTCGAAGAGGTCGCGAGTAACGAGCCGGACGAGGTGTTGGTGCTGTTTGGAGCGATAGGGCGCGGCGGTGCAGCGTTGATTGGCGTGAAGGTGCCCAATCCGAAGCGACGCAAGAGTAGGCCGCGCGCGCCAGACGAACCGCTGTCGGTGGGGTTCCGACCGCACCATACACCGCAATCGCTCCTGCTTGGACGCTACTTCGGCGCGCTCCCCGTGATTCGGACCCAGGTCCAGCGTGCGGATGCTGATTGGATTCATGGGCGCGGTCAGGATTCTCGCACACTTCGTCTGCTTGGCGAGACCGTCGTCATTATCGGCTGTGGATCAGTCGGTGCGCCCGTCGCGTGTGCGCTGGCCCAAGCGGGGGTCGGGCGGATCGTGCTGGTTGATCCCGAGATTCTGGGCTGGCCGAACGTTGGTCGTCATCCGCTTGGTGCGACGGATGTTGGTCGGAACAAAGCCGAGGCTTTGGCGGAGCGGCTTCGGACTGACTATCCGCATCTCACCATCGAACACCGGCCGTGCGGTCTCCATCAGCTTATTGCGCAAGACGGCGATTTGCTCGCGGCAGCCGATTTGATCGTCGCCGCGACAGGCAATTGGGTCGCCGAAAGCGCCCTTAATCGGTGGCACGTGGCGCAAGGTCGCGCGAGGCCCATTCTTTACGGTTGGACTGAGCCGCATGCCTGCGCCGGCCATGCGGTCGCGATCGGCGCGGAGGACGGCTGTCTGCAATGCCATATTGGACGCACCGGTGCGCCAGAGCTCACGGTGATCGAGTGGCCGGAAGGCGGCGGAGCCACTATAGAGGAGCCGGCATGCGGGGCCCATTATCAGCCCTACGGACCTGTAGAGTTGACCTATGTAACGGCGATGGTCACGGACGCGGCGATGGATTGCCTCCTCGATCCGCCTAAGCATTCTTTCAGCCGAGTATTCGTGGCTTCGGCGCGCCGTATTGCTGCGTTTGATGCACAGCTGACCAAAACCTGGCGCGCCGCTTTTGGCGAACTTGGAGAGGGCATCCGGACGGTCGACCGGCCTTGGCCGTCCGCTAGCTGCGCCGCTTGCGGGCCCGGACGTTTGGACGAAGCTGCCTAGTAAATTGCAGAACCCATTTACTTCCGCACGTCCATCCAAATCTAGCTCTTAGGCATTCTCGGCCAACGGCTTGAACGGCAAGAGCGGAGCGAATCGCCGTCATCAGCGGACGAAAGGAGAGGGAGCTTTGCTCTTCCTGAACCGGGGCATGTCCGTCCCGGCGATCAGGAGAGCTCATATGACCAAGTCCCGCCGCACTACTTCGACGTCGCCCGCTCAGCGGATTACCGACGCCATCATCGAAAAGCTCGAGCAAGGAACTAAACCCTGGGTCAAGCCATGGCGCGGTGTACCTGTCTCGCGACCCTTGCGTTCCTGCGGGACGCCCTATCGCGGGATGAACACCTTCTGGTTGTGGTTGGTGGCCGATGGCTGCGGGTACGCCTCGCCCTACTGGATGACCTATCGCCAGTGTCAGGCGCTCGGCGGGCAGGTCCGAAAGGGCGAAAAATCGACCATCGCGATTTTCTACAAGAGCTACACGAAGGAGGTCGAGAACGCCGAAGGCGACGCGGACACCGAGAACCGGCGCGTGCTCAAGGCCTATGCCGTGTTCAACGCCGACCAATGCGATGGCCTCCCCGCATTCTATCATCCCAAGCCACTCATTGCAGCGCTGGAGCCCGAAGGACGCGAAGACCGCCTTGATGCCTTCTTTGCCCATATCGGCGCAGACCTGCGCCATCATGGCGCGCAGGCCTATTACGAGCCGCTGCGCGACCGCGTGACCATGCCGCCAGCCGAACTCTTCCAAGCCTATGACCACTACTATGCGACGCTCGCACACGAGTTTTCGCACTGGACGGGGCATTCCTCGCGGCTCGACCGCGATCTCAAGAACCGCTTCGGCAGCGACGCCTATGCTGCCGAAGAACTGATCGCCGAGCTGTCCTCGGCCATCCTCGGGGCCGAACTGGGTCTTCCGGTCACCCACCTCGACCATCACGCCAGCTACATCGCGTCCTGGCTCAAGATCCTCAAATCGGACGAGCGCGCGATCCTCACCGCTGCGGCCAAGGCCGAGGAAGCTGCCAGCCTGCTCCTCGAACTGGGTGGCCATCAATCCAGCGAAAGCGAGGCCCACATCGATCTCGCTGATGCAGCCTGAGGAGCAGTGAGATGGGACGTTCCGTCAGCTATCCGACCGGCTCCGTGGTGGCCTTTCGCCTGCTTGATGACGGCGAAGACGAAGCTTTCGACTGGGCCTACGAGTGCCTCGTCGACGAGGTCATTGATACCGCGAAGGCGGCCTTTCCTTCCTTCGAGCGCTTCGATGGATGGCGCGGCCGCGAAGATCGTATCCTCCTTCGCAATGCCTTCGCCGATTGCGGCATATCGACCTATTGCGGGCTCGCGGTGATCTGGCTCGTCGAGCGGGACGATGCCCGTTACTGGGAGGCCGATTTCTACAAACCGCGAGTGCCGAGGGCGCGGCGCTGGCTTGGCCAGGTCTCCTTTAGGTTCATCGGCCTGTTCGGTGAGCTGCGCCTGGTTGGGCGGTTCTCGAATGGCGAAGCGATCTTCGAGCGCTCCCGATCCGCTTGCGCCACCGGGTCCTGATCCTGCCTCATCCCTGTCCGCCGGGAGAGGCCCTTGGGCCGGTCGGGGCGAGCCGCAACCTGCGGCCCGTCGGCCCGTGTTGCCCGCGCCAGCCTAGGGCCGAAGGTTTCCCGCTGCGCGGTGCGTCTCGCCCCTTCTCCCGGCCCTGATCGGGCTCCGGCGGACAGGGCCGAGGCAATGGTGCCTCCTCTCCTTGTCCCCGCGATCAGGAGACACCCCATGTACGACAGCTTCATCGACCAGTTGAGCGGCCTTGACCTTTCAGGCCTCAGCATCAGGCCGGCCCCATTCAACGAAACCGACTTTCCCTGCGAGGAAGCGATCGAGCAGACGCTTGGTGCCGTATGGTCCGACCTCTTCGCGATGTTTTCCGACACGGCCCTGGAAGCTGATGCCGAGGACATTGCCTGGGGCGTGGTCAATCTCTTTCACCGTGCCGCTGGCCGGAAGTCCGCTCAGCTCGACCGGGCCAGCGACGAGATCCGGGTCCTCCTCGCATCAGCCGATGGCTCCGAAGTGCACTCAAGCAATCTGGAAGAGCAGGTCGAACGTGCACAGGCCGCCGAAGCCAGCATGCTGGCCTTCGAGCAGATGCGCGAGGCTGCGGCAGCACTTTACCGCGACGAGACCGGTTCCTCGTGGAAGCCCGTTTCCGGCTCGCGCACGAGCCATTCGCGGCACCTTACCTCGGCAGTAATCGATGCCCGCGATTTTCTCCGCGCGCGCGCGGAGAACAGGCGTCACGCCCTGATCCCGGAAGGAACTCCGATCCTCTTTGCCGGTGGTCGCCAGAGCTTCGAGAGCGCCGAGGACGCGCGCGCCTACGCCGACAATATCTGGGCGACGCTGGACAAGGTTCGCGATGTGGTTCCCGATCTCTTCCTGGTTCATGGCGGCGACGGCAAGGGTGCCGATCGCCTCGCCGCGAGCTGGGCAGAGCGCCGCGAAGTTCAGCAACTGACTTATTCGCTTGATCGTCGTCTCGGTGCCCGCGCCGGGTTCAAGCGCAACGAGCAGATGCTCTCGCTCAATCCGCGTTATGTCGTCGCCTTCCCGGGCAATGGCGTGACCGAACGGCTCGTGATCGATGCCAAGGCACGCCGGATCACCGTGGTCGATCGCCGCGGCACCTTGGGCACCTCTCCCGGGTCCTGACGAGCCCATCATCATCTGCATTTGCATTGCCTGGATGTGCATTGGGCGCCGACCCGATTATAGACCGGTCATGCAACTTGACGATCTGCTGCAGCGCTACTTTGCCACCACCGACCTCTCCGGGGTTGCCCTCGACACGTTGTCAGCTGGCATCGAGCACTGCCGGGTCGATCTTGGCCTTGAGGAAGACCGGGGCAAGCGCTTTGCACTGTGGTCGTTCCTGCACATGTTCGGGTCCGCCCCCGATCTCGATGTGGCGTTCGAGAACGAAGAAGACCGGGAAGCAGCTCGCAACTTCATGGATCTCCTGGCGGCATCGGAAGGCGATGGGGCAGGTTGATTGCAGCGGGGTCTCGGCACCTTCAGGCCCGCACCCGATACCCATCCGGCTTTCTTCGCGAACAGTCCTGAACCAGGTCAGCTGAGGACAGCAACCCGTTCCTTTCCGGCCGTGTTGGCAGCTGCGCTGCCTGCCCGCACCACCCGTCATGAACAGGTTTCCCTTGGAGCTTCGCTCCTGCGGTGCAGTCCTCCCATGCCCTGCTTCTTCTGGATGTTCGCAAGCCGGAGATGGTCTCCGGTTTGAGGAACTGAAGGAACTTTGATCATGACAAATATCGCAATCCTCACCGGCCGCATTGCCCGCGATCCGGACACTCGCGAGACCAAGGGCGGCACCAATGTCACCGGGATCACCGTTGTCACCGATCGTCCCGCACGCGACAAGGACGGCAAGACCTACAAGGACGAGAACGGCTACACCGCCAAGGAAAGCGAGTTCCACCGGGTGACTTGCTTCAATGGCCTCGCCAAGACCGTCGGCCAGTACTGCTCCAAGGGCCAGCTGGTTTCGGTCCAGGGCCGCATCCACTACACCCAGTGGGAAGACAAGGACGGGGTCACGCGCTACGGCACCGAGATCCTCGCCGACAAGGTCGACTTCCTCTCCCGCGGCAACGGCTCGGGTGACGAGAACGACAACACCGACGCTCCCGAGATCGACTGACATCGATCCCGGTCGTCCCCCTTACGAAGAGGCTCTGCCGCAAGCGGCAGGGCCTCTTCTTCTGTGGTTACTGGGTTCCCGGCGTTGCATGCGAAGCACGGGTTGCACCGCGCCCCGTCAGTTTCTCGATCGCGGCATCCTCTCCGAGTTTTCCGAGTTCTTCGGCAACCTTCCTCAGGCCCTTCTTCGAGAAGCTTTCGAGGCCGCTTCCCAGGATGATTTCGCCGAGCTCTCTGGCCGCCTGCACTTCAAGTTCGCGTTGTTTGGCGTCGAGCGCCTCGCGGTCTGCTTCGAGCTTTTGCAGGGCTGCTATCGCGCTCCTGTTTCGGGGCATGTTACTTGTCCTTTTGTCCCCCTCGGATCTGCTCCCCGGTTGTTTCCATGCCCGCGTCATCGGGGTGTAGGAAAGGCAATTCGCACCCAGCAGGCGTTCGATATTGGGGCGGAGGTGGTGGGTTCTTGCTCACGGTTCTCCCAGCATGATGGCCTTGCGCCTCCCGCCTCAAGGACGGCGGGGCCCCACCATTTTGCCCGCCACCGGATTGCATCCGGCAGCGAACAAAATCGTTACCCCCACCGCCGCTTTCGCGGTCGCCCATTCGGGCGATCCCTGACCCGGGATGCACAAGACCATCGCGCGCACCTCCTGTCGTCTCACGACAGAAATCAGGAGGATTATCATGGCTTATTCAATGCATTGCGTCCTTCCGTCACGGAGCTATTTCGAGGCTCTGGAAGCAGCCGAGAAGAGAGCGCTGCACAGCTTCTTCGATCAGCACGTTATCGAGGATGACGAACTCGGATACTTTGCCCTCGACGAGGGTGACTACAACATCTTGCCAGCACATCTCGCAGCGCGGGTGGTCCACACGGTCCATGGCGGCATGCTCGACGAATTCTGAGACTACCGACAGGGCGGGAACCGGAAGCGGTTCCTGCCCTTTTTTCTTGTTCGCCGGGTAGCCCAATCAAACAAAAGAACCCGGTTCGGTCGGTTGCTCTGACGGCCGCCCACCGCAATGCGGCGGCGCCCGATAAGTGGAGCGGGGCTGTGGACGCACTCTGTCCCGCGCATCTTGCGATGCGCTCCTGAGGGTGCGGCGTAATTTGTTCTTGGGCCCCGCGCGCACTTGCGAACCGGCAACGGGTCGGGCGGCGGGAAGCTGGGCACGCGACATGCCCCGCTTGCCTTGCTTCCCACGCACCCTTGGCCGCTGCCTTTTTCGCAGGTGCTGTCTTTGCCTGGAGGCGTCGAAATGCTCTCGATCTACATCGGAAGAGGTGCCAGGCTTGGTTGCTCGCGCTCCATCGTGGAGGTCAGGAAAGGTCGTCCTTGATCAATCCCCCTCATTTCCTGGACCACCTCGCGCACCTGGGAACAAAGGAGCACACCCTACCCCGCGATTTCGGGATTTATCTTTCTGTTATTGCTAAAGAATGTGGTTTTGGGCGAAATCAACCCGTCTGCGAGTAGAGCGGCTTTGCGCTGATCCGTTGACAACTCACATCCATCTATCACTCTGAAATATCGTCTGAATCTTTCGATTGACTGCGAGTTGTTCACGATTTATTCTCATCAGCGTCTTCCGCAAGGTGAGCTAGGTTCCGTCGGCCCGACAAGGAACCTGTTTCATGACCCGACAAGATCGGCTTCAGACATTCGTATCTCTCTCCGTTGGTAACTGGGTTCGCCAGTGTGCCGCGGACCATGGCGTCAGTGTCAGCGTCTTTATTCGTGACCTCATTGTTGCAGCGTGGCAGCGCGATAACGAGGCGAAGGACCGGCCCGCAGGGCTCGATCCCGCGCGCCAGGCAATCTTCATTTCGGTGGCGCTCGATGCGCTTCTGGCCAGTCATTCGGACGCGAGCTTGCGCGACCGTACCCACGAAGCGTACCGGCGACGCCTCGAGCGTCTTGGCCTCCCCGTCAACGCGAACATGGGAGGCCATTCCCATGAAGCATAATCTCCTGAACTTCACCCGCGGGAGCCAACTGCTCGGCCACTTCGGTTTCATGTTTGCCGCGGGCCTGAAGGGGCCTTTGATTGTCACCGGCCTGGTAGCGGTGGGCACCTGCTATTGGGAAGTGCGGTCGGCTCTGAGTGATCACCAGATCTACCTGGTCTGGATGCATATCTACGCCAGCCTCTATGCCTTCATGGAGTTCGATCCGGCCAAACTGGTCAACCTTGAATTGCTTGACGGCGAAAGGGTCGGCCTCCCGTTTGGCATCGTTCGCGAGTTCCCGCCGATGCGCGAGGCGGTCGAGGCGTTTCGTACGGCAGTGAAGCAGGGATTGCTGGTCTCGGCGGTATTGCTGATCCCGGCCTTCGTGTTCTTCTGGTGGTTCGCCGAGCGCTTTGGCGGGCGGTCGAAGGAGCGCAAGCACGAGCGCGGTGCAATGCTTGTTTCGCTCGACGAACTCGAAGAAGAAATCGAGCGTCACAACAAGGCATTCCGGGCCGAAGAACTTGGACGCAAGTTCGGCTGGAAGTGGCGGCTTGCGAGCTCGTCGGCGCTCGCGGAAGCGGGCCACTACCAACCCGCACATCTCGCCGGTGTAAGCTGGCCGTGGCGGCTCGAGCAGAGCCACGCCATGCTCATTGGCACAACCGGAACCGGCAAGACCGTGGCGCTCACCGAACTTGTTGCCGAAGCACGTGAACGCGGCCAGCGCGCGGTCATTTTCGACCTCACAGGGGCTTTCATTGAGGCCTTCTACGATCCTGCACGCGACATTATTCTCAATCCTGTCGATGTTCGGTGTCCGTTGTGGAGCGTGTTCAACGACTGTACGACGGAGGCGGAGTTTCACGCCGCTGCCGAAGCGCTCGTGCCCCATGACGGGGGTGGTTCAGAACAGTTCTGGGTGCTCGCGGCGCGCATGCTGTTCGTCGAGATGTGTCTTCATCTTGCCCGTACCGGCACGGCAACCAACGAGGCTTTGGCACGGCGGCTGATGACCGCTGACCTGTCCGAAGTGCATAAGCTGATGCGCGGTACCATGGCCGATCCGCTGACCGCCCCGGAAGCGGCCCGCATGGCGGAATCGATCCGCGCTGTGTTCAATGCGAATGCGAAAGTGCTCAAACTTTTGCCCTCATCCGGACCGCGCTTTTCGGTCCGCGACTGGGTCAAAGGCGACTGTCAGGAGGGCTCGATCTTGTTCCTCTCTGCCCGCTATGTCGACATGAGCATCTCCTCGCAGTTGCTGACGCTGTGGCTCGACACGGCGATGAATACGCTGATGACGCTCGAGCGCACACAGGACCTGCGGATGTGGTTCCTGATCGACGAGCTTGGTGCCCTTCACCGACTACCGGCGCTTGAAAAGGGGCTGCAAACCGCGCGCAATTTTGGCGGTGCGATCATCACCGGGGTGCATGCGTTTGCCAAGCTCAAGGAAGTCTACGGCGAGAACATGGCCATGACACTGTCCTCGCTTGCGCGCACCAAGCTCATCCTGGCGACAGCCGATCGCGAAACGGCGACCTGGTGCTCCGATTTCATCGGCCACCGGCAGGTGCGCGACATGGAAGAAGGCTACAGCTACGGGTACAACAATGCGCGCGACGCAGTCAGCCTGACCCCCCGGCGGCAGATCGAGCCGTTGCTCCTGCCCGACCAGTTCATGAACCTTCCGCGGCTGTCAGCCTACATCAAGTTTCCCGACGGATTCCCCGCTGCGCCGGTCTCGCTCATTCCGCGTACGCGTGGCCGTATTGCCGAAGGTTTCATCGCCCGCGAGAGACCGCTCATAAAGCCTGGCCAGGGTTCGGCTGCAATGACGCCCCAAACGAAACCGGGTTCGAAACCGAATGACGAGCATCCCGCCTCGAACGATGACGGTGCCGGTAAGCCCGTCGATTCAAAGCAGCTCAAACTCGATCTGGAGGGGCAGCGCCGTGTCGCCGATGAACCGCTGGATCGACAGGAGCCTGTGCCGCTTGAAAAGCTGAATGCAGGGCGCGCTGCTGGTGATCTCGATGCCGAAACCCGCTCCGATACGCATCTGGATGCAGGTCCAACGCTACCGCTCGCCGCCGTGCAAACCGGTGAGGATGCACCAGCAATGGGCGCGGAACAGCATCCGTCCGAACCAGGAACCGCCGGCGATCACGCAGCTGGAAAGGGCGGTTCGACGCCCCAAGCTCGCGCGGTGACCAGTGGGCACCAATCTCTCACGCCGGTCGAGAAAGACCTGCGTGAAGGTGCGGTCGCAGATCCTCCGGAAAAGGATTTCGGCGAGTTCGAGCCCGACATGTGAAGACGAAATGGGGAGGGGTTTACCGGCCGCGGGGGGAGTCGTGACGAGGACCAGGCAGAATGCTTTCCGTCGCCAATGTGCGCTCCCCTTCGGCTGCTGCGAGCTATTTCGCGGCAGATAATTACTACACCGGCGCCGATGCCGATCGTTCCGGAACCTGGGTCGGGAAGGGAGCGGAACGACTTGGCCTTGAGGGCCGCGTCAGCGCCGAGCAATTCGATGCCTTGCTGCGGGGAGAGCTTCCCGGCGGTATCCAGGTCGGCAACGCGGGCCAGGCCCACAGGCCGGGAACGGACCTCACATTCTCGCTCCCGAAAAGCTGGTCTCTGCTCGCGCTGGTGGGCGGCGACCAGCGGATTGTCGATGCCTATCGCGAGGCCGTCATCGAGACCTTGCGCTGGGCAGAAAAGAACGCGGCGCAGACCCGGATGGGTAGTCAGGCTGGTTACGGGAAGGTCGCGACAGATAACCTGACGATTGGTCTTTTCCAGCACGACACCAACCGCAATCAGGAGCCAAACCTGCATTTTCACGCAGTTGTAGCCAATGTCACGCAAGGCAGCGACGGGAAGTGGCGCGCGCTTCGCAATGACAAGCTTTGGTCGTTCAACACCCTGCTCAACTCGATGACCATGGCGCGCTTTCGTCTGGCGGTCGAGCAAATGGGCTACGAAGCAGGGCCAGTTGGAAAGCATGGCAATTTCGAAGCAGCGGGCATTGCTCGCGGGCAGGTCATGGCCTTTTCAACGCGGCGCGAAGAAGTCCTCGACGCGGTACGCCAGCTGGGTGAGAACACGCCGAAAACTCGCGACATCGCCGTGCTCGATACAAGGAAAAGCAAGGCGCCCGTCAGGGACCGGGACAGCCTTCTCGATGCATGGCGGCAGAAAGCCCAGGAAGTCGGAATTGACCTTGCCGGTTTGATCGATGCGTCGCAGATGCGGGCTGCAACGAAGGACATTCCCAGCTCGAAAGAAGGGAGCCTTCTTCAGCGTGGAATTGCGAAGCTGAGAGAGTTCGCACAGCGAATCAAGGGCGATCCGGCTGATCCGCTGATCCCTGCTCATGTCCTCAAGCAGGATGCACCGACCATCGCGGCCGCACAGGCCGTGGCCTCTGCGGTGCGTCATCTCTCGCAGCGCGAGGCAGCGTTCCCCCGTGAGGGATTGCTGATGGCTGCGCTCGATTTTGGGCTGCCAACGACGGTGGATCACATCGAAACCCGTGTGAATGCACTCGTCAGAAGCGGCGTACTCGAGCCCGGCAAAGGTGAGCACAAAGGCTGGCTGGCGAGCCGCGAGGCACTTGAATTTGAAAGCACCATTCTCGCGAATGTCGACCAGGGACGAGGTGCGGTGTCGCCCATCCTGGATCGGCCGGACGCTGCAGAACGGGTTCAGGCTGTTGCTGCGATCAACCACGGAATTTCGCTCAACGAAGGGCAGGAGGATGCGGCGGGCCTTGTCCTTTCGTCGCGCGACAGGATCGTAGCGATTCAGGGCATTGCCGGGGCGGGCAAGAGCAGCGTGATGAAGCCGGTCGCCCAACTGCTCCGCGAGGAAGGCAAGCAAGTGCTGGGGCTCGCGGTGCAGAACACGCTCGTCCAGATGCTCGAGCGCGACACCGGCATCCGTTCGATGACCATCGCCCGCTTTCTCGCCCAATGGGGCAGGCTGCTGCACGAGCCGGGAAATGCCTCCCTGCTTGGCGAGGCTCGGAGCGCGCTCGGAGACCATGTCCTGGTGGTCGATGAGGCGTCGATGGTGTCGAACGACGACAAGGCCAAGTTGGTACGGCTGGCGAACCTTGCAGAAGTCCATCGTCTGGTTCTCGTCGGCGACAAGCGACAGCTAGGCGCCGTCGATGCCGGTAAGCCCTTCGACCTCGTCCAGCAGGCCGAGATCGCGCGCGCCAACATGGATGTGAATTTGCGCGGCCGCGATCCCGTCCTGCGGCGAGCCCAGGCAGCCGCGCAGGAGGGACGCATCGACGATGCGCTCCGGGCTCTTGCTCCTTCAACCATCGAGGCACGCGGCGACAGTGCGATTGTTGCTGCCGAAAACTGGCTTTCTCTCAGCCCGGCGGATCGGGATCGGACCTCGATCTACGCGTCGGGACGGGCCTTACGGTCTGCGGTCAACGAGGCTGTCCAGCGCGGACTCAAGGCCAACGGCGAGCTCGGCCCACGATCGGGTCGGCTGACCGTTCATTCTCGGGTGAATGTGACACACGAGGAGTTGCGATACCTTCGCACATACCAATCGGGCATGGTTCTCAACTTTCGCTCGCGCGACAGCACCCAGAAACTCTCCAAGGGCGACTACACCGTCAAGACCATCGACCATGCGCGCAGGCAGCTCGTGCTTGAGGACAGGAAGGGGCGTCTTCGTAAGTTCAATCCCGCGCGTCTACGCCCCGGCGCAGCCGATAGTCGGCTGTCGCTCTTCGAACGAAAATCGCTGTCCATCATTGAGGGTGACAAGATTCGGTGGACCGACAACGACCACAAGCGCGGGCTGTTCAACGCCGACCAGGCGAGGATCGTGGCCATCGACACAAAGGGCGTCTTGGTGGAGACATCAGGCGGCAAGGAGCTCCGCCTGAGCCGCGGCGACCCCATGCTCAAACGCATGGACCTCGCCTATGCCCTCAATGCGCATATGGCGCAGGGACTGACCTCTGATCGCGGGATCGCGGTGATGGACAGCCGCGAACGCAATCTCGCCAATCGGCAGACCTTCCTGGTCACGGTCACCCGGCTTCGCGACGGCCTTACGCTGATTGCAGACAATGCCGAGAAACTCGGCCGGGCCATCAAGTCCAACAGCGGCGAGAAAGCGTCGGCACTTGAAGTAACGCAAAGGCTCAAAGCGGCAGCTGCCAAGGGGCTTTCACAAGACAAGGATGTTGGCAGCGCTTCGCCTGCAAGTGACAAGCCCGAACTCACAAAGGAAAGGGTAAAGCCTTTCGAAATCGGCATTTGATCACCGACAGCCTGGACGATTTCCGCGTTACCAGGCACGATGCCTGTTCGAGAGAAGTGCGGAGCGTTGCCGGTGAAAGGTG
Source organism: Alteraurantiacibacter palmitatis (assembly GCF_037154115.1). Taxonomy (NCBI): domain Bacteria; kingdom Pseudomonadati; phylum Pseudomonadota; class Alphaproteobacteria; order Sphingomonadales; family Erythrobacteraceae; genus Alteraurantiacibacter; species Alteraurantiacibacter palmitatis. The sequence goes on from NZ_JBANRO010000011.1 coordinate 114,646, forward strand.
TTTTCGAGATCAGCGGCAATTCGCGCTACGACGACCTCATCACAGAGCGGTATCATTTCCCCTCGCAATATCTTCCTCAAGCCCGCCAGCTCGAAAACGACTGGATCGTTTACCGCGAAACCCGCGTATTGGGCGGCCGGATGGCCTACATCGCGACTGCTTTCGTTGAGCGGATCGATCCCGATGAGGCCGATCCAACCCATTACTACGCGCGCGTCAGGGACTATCTACCCTTCGATGATGTGGTCTCCTACCGCGATAAGGACGGACGCTTTGCCGAACGCTTCCTGCGCGAGATGGCCCGTCCTGGCGATGCCGGAAGGACGCTGCGCGGCAATTCGGTGCGCACGCTCGATGACGATGATTTCGTCGCCATCGTCAATCAGGGCCTGAGCGAGACACTCGACCCGGACAACCGGATCAGGCTCGAGCTCGACGAGCGGTACATCGACGATGCAACCGCCGCGCTCCTTGCCGATGATTTTGGCGAACGCCGGATCGAGCAGATCCTGGTGAACAAGAAAATCCGTGCCGCCAGTTTCCGCAATCAGGTTCTCGACGCTTATGACAGCACCTGCGCCGTCACGGGATTGCGGATCATCAATGGTGGCGGGAAAGCCGAGGCACAGGCGGCCCATATCTGGTCCGTCGCCGATGGCGGACCCGACGTTGTACCCAACGGCGTGGCACTCTCGGCTACGGCCCATTGGCTGTTCGACCGGCATCTCATCACATTCGACGATAACCTGTGCCTGCTCGTATCGCACAACAAGGTGCCGTCCGACCTGTTGAAGCTTTTCCCGCCTTCAGGACAGAAGATCAGGCTTCCGGTCGATCCGAGGGATCACCCCCGTCCGGACTTCGTTGCCAAGCATCGCGCGCGTTTTGCGGGGTTCTGATCAGGTAGGATCAGACCGCGCGCCCGAACCAGATGACACGGCCGACCACCTGAATTTCGGACCGGTCGACATCATCCCAGCTGGGATAGGCCGAATTATCGCTGCTGATGGTGATCTTGCGGCCACCGGGCTTGAGCGTCACGCGCTTGACCACCAGCGCATCGTCGGCGCGCAGGACGTAGATGCCGTCACGTAGCCGCGAACCCTGGTCCGACGCATCGACGAGCACTTCGTCGCCATCGCTGAGTGTCGGCTCCATGGAGTCGCCCAGGACATGGATGATCGAAAGGCTGGCACTCTTTGCTCTGGTGAGCCTAGCAAGCCAGCGTTCGTCGAAACCGAAGCGGGTATGGGCGGTCTCGCTTTCGGCAATCGCTCCGAAGCCCGCCGATGCATCGACATTAAGTACGGGTATTTCGATCAACCCGTCGCGCATGGGCGCGGGCGGTCCGCCAAGAACTTGCTCATCGACCCCGAAGAAGCTGGCAAGCGTGCGCCGGTCATCATCGTCCAGCTTGCGCGGTGAGCCACGCTTGATGAATTGCTGAATATAGGACGAGTTTCGTCCGATCATCCGCGAGATCGAGGAATATCCGAGCCGACGCTGCTGGATCAGACGATCGAGCTCCTCTCTGACGTGTTCCATCGTGTCGTTCCTTCTGACGGTCTCAGGAGAGAAGGAAATCTCCTAGACTCGATGGAACCTTCCTACTAAGAACATAACGGAAACACAAGTGTTGAGTGAGTCGAGGAAGGCCATGAAATTGCTGGATCGCATTGAGCGTCATCTGAAAGAATCGCACATGTCAGCGACACGGTTCGGCCGCCGCGCTGTTGGCGATCCGCGCTTCGTGCTTGATCTGAGGGCTGGCCGGAGGCCGCGTAGAAGAACCGCCGAAAAGGTGGAACGCTACTTAGCAAATTGCGACAGCGTGCCTTGCTCCGCGCCCAAATTCGAAATAGAACATATCAAGAACACGCAGTGATCCGCCGAAAACGTCGCGGAAGGGGTTGTTCGAGCGGAACGAGTCAAGCAGAAGATCAGAAAGGGGATGGCGCGTGGACACTCAATCAAATCGGAAGGCACGCGGCGCGTTCTTCACGCCTGCCGAGATTTCCCGCTACCTAGCTCAATGGGCCATCCAGTCCGCCAATGATGTCGTGCTTGAGCCATCATGCGGGGAAGCGAGCTTTCTGCTTGCCGCTGGCGAGCGGTTGCGCGCACTCGATGCTCGCCCGCTGATCTGGTCGAGCCAGCTTCACGGTGTCGAGATTCACGAGGACTCGGCGATCGCGGCTCAGGCGCTCTTGCGGGATGCTGGATTCGATGCGTCCGTCACGGTGTCCGACTTTTTCGACTTCGACGACCGCCAAAAGTTCGACGCCATAGTCGGCAATCCGCCATTCGTTCGATACCAGCAGTTTTCCGGTGCGGCGCGAACCAAGAGCCTCGAGGCTGCGCTAGCGCAAGGCGTTCGCCTGTCCGGCCTCGCAAGTTCTTGGGCCGGGTTCGTTGTCAAGGCGGCACAGCATCTTTCAGCAGACGGTAGGCTCGCGCTCGTCTTGCCTGCCGAGCTGCTGTCGGTCAGCTATGCTGCCGAGGTCCGCAATTTCCTGCTGCGACGCTTCGCGCGCGTTCGGCTGATCATGTTTGAGCAGCGCGTCTTTCCCGAAGTCTTGGAAGAGGTCGTATTGCTGCTTGCTGAAGGCACTGGCGGCGCGCAGTGCTTTGAGGTCTATCAGACGCGCGATGCGCAATCGCTTAAGGCGGTCGATCTCGCGCACTGGACAGAGCATGAGCCAGCGGAAGGCGAGAAGTGGACACCCGCCCTTGTCGCCAAGAGCGCCTTCGCAACGTATCGCGAGGTTGCCGCCCGTTATTTCGAAGAGCTAGGCGTTTGGGGTCGCACCTACCTTGGCGCCGTGACCGGCAACAACAAGTACTTCACCCTCACGGCGGACGACGTGCGTAAGAATGGCCTGACTCAAGCCGACGTGACGGCAATCTCACCGCCGGGATCGCGACACATGCGCGGCCTGACGCTGACAGAGGCGGCATGGAAGGAACTGCTGCGCGACGGTTCGCGGGCGCTCCTGTTCTATCCAGGCGAGAAGCCGTCTGCTGCTGCATTGCGCTACATTCGCGCGGGCGAGCAGGCGAATGTGTCGGACGCATACAAGTGCCGCGTTCGCTCGCCGTGGTGGCGGGTGCCGCTGGTCGAGCAACCTGACCTGTTCCTGACCTACATGAACCATGATCGCCCGCGCCTCGTCACCAACACTGCAAAGGCGCAGATCCTCAATTCGATCTATGGGGTGCGGCTCATGGACGGTCGCCGCAGCATCGGTCGCGATTTGCTGCCTGTAGCGACCCTGAACAGCGTGACACTGCTCGGGGCAGAAATCGTCGGTCGTGCCTATGGCGGTGGCTTGCTCAAGATGGAGCCGCGCGAGGCTGACCTATTGCCAGTGCCGTCGCTCGATCACATCAAGTCGGTTGAGACGGAACTTCGCGCAATCAAGCCACAACTCGCGAAGCATCTTCGGCATGGTGACGTAGAAGCAGCCGTGCAGTCTGTAGATGCCATACTATTGGCAGAAGTGGCGAACAGTGATCTAAAGGCCCTTCGTGCAGCGCGCGACGTGTTGTTTCAGCGTCGCCGCGCGAGGGGGAAAAATGGCGAGGATAGACGATCTTCTTAAGGCGGCATTGATCGAGGCTGGCGACAAGCCCGCCGACACGGCGAAGTCGGACGAGAAGAAGGCCTACAGCGAGAAGATTTCCGCGAACATCGCCCTCGCCGTGGCAGAAGAATTGCGACAACGGGGCATGAGCGAGGCTCGTCCCGCACCTCCCGGAGAGCTGGGAGGCTCTGGCGCAGAACGTCGGATGGCTGGTGGCATCGGCGCCAAGAAGGTCGACGTGACGTGGTCGACGGAAGAAAGCGGGTTGATCCTCGGCATCTCGATCAAGTCGATCAACTTCAAGGACAACCGAACAAAGAACTATCAGAAGAATTTGACCAACCGGCGCGGCGATATGCTGATCGAGGCCGTCACGCTGCATCGCCGCTTTCCGTATGCCGTTCTCGGTGGCCTGTTCATCTTCGATGCCGGTGCGGCAACGGACAACACGCCCAAGCGGCGCTCGACGTTCGAGAATGCGCATTCGCGCTTCCGGTTATTCACCGGCCGCGACGATCCAGCTGGCCGAGATGAGCAGTACGAAGCCTTCTATTTCATGCTTCTCGATGCCTCGTCGCGGCATGCCAACTACACACTCTATCGTGTCGGCAAACATGATGAAAAGATCGAAATCCATGATATGATTTGCGAACTTGTTGAACGGGTGGCGGTGAGAAACCCCGATTTTTACGAGTACGACGATGGCAGTTTGAGAAGCGTCAATTCTTAGGAACGCAGCTACCGTTTCACAGTGCTTCACTGCAAAGGGATTAGATTATCTCGAAATCCATTGCGCGCCTTGACTGATATCCCTTGAGGTACTCCAGCCTCCAGCGCAAATTGCTCCCACTTGGATAGCGCCAAGCGGAAGTCGCCGATTATCGATTTTATTTCGCTGGCTTTCAGGTCGGCGAACTTTCCAAATTCCAGCAGATCGTCAAACTCAAAGCCGTCCGTTTTGCCGGCCAGAGACATCTGATGCTCGTTGGTCCAGTCCCCGTCAGGATTGTAGGCGTAGACGACATCGAATGCGGGCGAGAGGCTCCAGCGACCAGAGCTATCCATGAGGAAGGCGATGTTCTTGGTGTGGTCGTCCTGGTTGCGAATGAAGACATTGAGCAGCGCGCGGCGCACCTGCTCCTTGATCGCTTCGCGTCCGAGGCCGAGCATGCGGATGGTTTCGATCGCCTGCTCGTAGCTATATGCCCGAGCGAGGTTGAAATCGAAATGGCGCATCGCGCAAAGCGACTGCATGTGGAGCTTCTTGCCGTCAGGGGTGCGATCGAAGCGCTGGGTCATGAAATGTGCCCGCCCGCCTTCTTCGTGCAGGCGAGAGCGAGCCATGTTGATGCCAGCCTCTCGGGCTAGCAGATAGCAAGCGTATTCAAGGCGGCCGAAGCCCATCGGGTCGGCGAGTTCCTTGTCAGCATTGCCCGACACGCCGTCGAACTTGACCAGCCATTGCGTATAGCCGGGCCCTGCAGTCAGCTGCCCTGAATGGAATTCTCCGGTCTCCTCATTCCAGGCGAGGACGGCCTTGGCCCGGGCGCCACCAGCAGAGGTGCCGACGCGCAAAATCTCTTGAAGTGCGCGATGATCATCTTCACCCTTGAGCACACCGGCCAGTTCTTCACGCGCAGCAATGACCCTGTTGGCGAGCTCGACAAGCGGAGCGATATCAACGGGCCGACCCTGTTCACGGCGCTCACCGGTAGCGGGCTCGAATTCGAGCGCGCCCATGCCTCGGCGACCGGTATAGCAAAGGCGCTCGACCGGATCGAAGCTGTCGGCTGTGCGGCCCTGCTCGGCAAGCCAACGGTTGATCAGGGCGTTACCAAACTTGTCGGGCAGGCTGTCGGCCAGCATGCCCGGCAGTCCTTTGAAGGTCTCGTGATTCAGCGCGGGAAAGTCGTAGACGCCGCTTCGTAAGGGCATTGTGAGTGGGGCGACTTCGATGCCGCTGCGACTGAATTCCGGAGTGTATTCGAAAACCCCGACATCGCGATCCTCATCCCATAGGACGGCACCGATCTGACGACCCCAGAGATTGACGACGGCACGCGTCATGGCGCCTCGTCACCCCAGCTCCATTCCTCGCCAGCCTCGCCTTCAGAAGACTTGCGCACCCTTTGCCGCGCCTTGCCGGTGTCGGACCGGGGATCGAGCGGGCTCAGCTTGGCGTCCGGCATGACATCCAGCAGGCGGTTTTCGATTTCAAGTGCACGCATTATCCTGGCAAGGCTGTCGATGGTCCCGCCATTGCCGGCTTCCAGTCGGGCGAGCGTTGAACGCGAGATACCTGCCATTTCCGCAAGCTCGGCCTGCTTGAGATTGCGTGATATGCGATATGCTTCGATCTGCTTCCCGAGGTCGGATAGCAGCACCGAGAGCGGGCGCAGATCTGGTGAATCATAATGTGGCATTATCGAGACATTATCTCCAATATGGAGCGTTGTGTAGCGATTTTGCGTCTTTACATGAAGTCACTTAATGTGTCAATATCGAGACGTAAATTGGCTTATCATCGATAATGCATCAAATTTGCTACTTTATATAGGTCGGAGTGATGGAAAATGGATGACGAGAAGGAGCAAAACGACCAGACGGACTGGAAGGGCATACGAGAGATCGACCGTGCCATCTCCGAAAATCGACTCACGTCCTACTCATGGAAGAAGGCCTGGGCCGACCCATGGGGGCGGGTTGGCTTCATTGCATTCGCGATCCTTCTCATAGCATTCATCATCTATGTGGTGATCTACGACTTGGTGCTTTGACCACCTACCATTCCTTTACGTTGTCGGCAGCTTCCTCGCTTGCGCCCGTGGCGCCCTGCGTTTGGAAGTCCAGGTAACCTCGAACGGTACCAATCCTTCCACGACCCTGCTGGCGAACCCGCTCGACCTCATCCGTGATGTCAGACCGATCAGGAGCATCGGGCATTGAGGGACCACCCGCAGAACCTACAGCTCCCCTAGCTCGCACCTGCCCAGCACTCCCGATCCCGGGGCGGCTGACAGGAGCGAAGTCCGGCAATGAAAGGTCGGCTTCGATGTTGTCCTGCAGCCGATCGGCATAGCTTTCGACAAACCGAGATTGCAGCTGCTGGCCGCGCGCGCTCATCTGAAACTCGATGTCGTCGAAGCGCACCGGCCCGTAATAGTCGCGATTGGCTTCCATCTCGGCCATGCCCCATTCGCGATAGGCCTGGCTCAAGTTCAGTGTGCCTGCGGCGCTGTTGGCCTCGTACCAGCTGGCCTGGTTCTCGAGGCGGCTGGCCATCTCTTCGGCCCGACGCGCCTCTCGCGTATAGCTCTCGGCTTCGGTCAGCGATCGGCTGAGACCCGACGAGCTGGTCGACACTTGCGATACCGAGCTCGAGCTCGTCTCGCGCAGGAAACCTTCACGCGTGTTCGACCAGTTGCGACTGTCGGAAAGCTGGCGCAGCGTTCCCATGATCCTGCCGCGGTCTTCCGAGGCGATCCCGATATCGCTGTCCGTCCAAGTCTGATTGCGACCACCCCGCAAACCAGCAGACGCCTGTACCGGCCCCCTTTCTCCCTTCAGACCAATTCCAGCGTCACCATTCAAGAACCACGACACGGTAATGTCGTCGGAGGCGCGCCGGGAAAGGCCGAACTGCTGCTGGAGCGTCCTTGAGGCATTGTCGACTTCGCTGAATGCCGTGCCAATGCTGTCGTTCGTGCCGACGCCACTGACCGTATCGGAGCTCTGACCCTGGCTGTAGGCGTTGCGGATTTCGCTGAACCGGGTGAGCGCAGAGCTCGTCGATTGCTGGGCGAGGTTGGCATAGGTCTCGCTCTGCGTCCGGCTCTGGCTCGCCATCGTTCCGAGGCGGCCGGTGAAGTCCTGCCCCAGTGTCGGTGTGAACGGATAGCTTGAATTCGGGACAGCAGCGAACTCGCCGTCGGGGAAGCTGGTAGTCTGCGTCCCGCTATCACTGAAACCGCGTGTCTGTGCCGCGCCATAGGCAATGTTAGGTGCGAGGTTGCCCTGAACAAACTGCCGCGAAAACACCGTTGAATTATCGATGTTCGAGTTGCCTAGCGAGACATTGCCGGTACTGGCTTCGCGTGCGGCCTCTTCGGCCGCGTTCTGGCTCGGGTTGAGATAGCTCGTCGCCTGGCCCGAGATCGCCAGCGCCCCGCGCGCCACCCCGCCGGCAAGGAACGGGATCGAGGCGACGAGATAGCCCGCCAAGATACCGATATCGCTGTTGACGTCGCTCATACCGGCAAAGGTCGCGAGGCTGAGGCCAGTGCTACCGCCAGCAGCTGCGACATCGCCTGCACCTTTGAACATCAGGATCATGTGCAGGATCACGAACAGTGGTCCCCACGCGGCTAGGTAGAAGAAACCGGTGACATAGCCTCTCAATGCAATGGGGCCTGTCCGCGGCATCAGGAACAGCGGAAACAGGACAGGGAACAGCGCGTAGAACACCACCGTCAGCACAACATTGAGGATCGGGACCCATTTCATCGCGTTGTGCGCGATCGAGGAATAGGTCCGCTCGGTCTGAATATCAGCCCGGGTTTGCGCGAAGACGTCGATGCTGCCGGTGCCGCTCGCCCCTGCAAAGCCGTGCATGGCCTGGTTCATGGCATTGATCGTCAGCACCTGGCGGAAAATGTCGCTCGCGCTGCGCGAGATGCCGGTGAGATACTGATAGGCAATCGGGAGGTCGGCCATGAGCTTGGCCTTGGCGAGCGCTTCGGTCTGGCGCGGATAGAGCTGACGCCCCGCAACAAGCGTCATATCGTCAATGAGGCTCGCCCATTGCCCCGAAAGCGCGGTGTAGGCTTCGCGGCAGGTTATGATCGAAGCCGTCACGCTGTCGTCGGCCTGCCGAGCCAGGAATTTCTGCGCGCGCGCCGCGCTGCCCGGTGCAATCGTCGCCCAGATGTCATCGCTCTCGGACAGCTCCTTCATCGAGTAGCGGCCGAGCAGCAGATCGTAGAACACGCATTGCCGGACATGCTCGTCGAAGTTCGCGGCAAACTCCGGATCGGAAATGCGCAAGCTGCGCGTCGATTCAAGCAGCCGTGCGCCGTAGATCATGCCGTTCTTCGAGTAGTTGAGGTCGTCCGGCAGGCCGAAAACGAGCTCGGCAGAGCGGGTCAGATAGTCCCCCGCCTGACTGGTGAAGCTTGCCATCAGGGCAAGCCCGAGCGGGACATTGGCCACCGTTGCCGGTGCAAGGCTGGGATTGACCCGGTCGGTTACATGGACGTCCATGCGCGGCACCATCAGGCACATGTAGATGAGCGTCGCACCAAGGAACCAGTTGAGCCAGGCACGCCAGTCCTGGTTGAACGCGACCACTATGACCGCGAGCACCATGCCCATCACCAGCGCGACCTGAATGAGGCTTTTGTAGCCGCCCGCACCTGTCCAGGCGGCAACGGCGTTGAGGACATTGACGATGTACTCGCCGCCGCCGACCGTGAAAATCTCGACCATGCTGCCTGACCCTTATGGAACGATGGAGCGGGACTGCATCCCGCGCGACCAGTCGAGCGCGGCTGCCATCGAGGGCGACATCGAGGCGGCGAGCATGTTCTCGATCATCGCCGTCTTCTCGATGATCTGCATGATCGCCGAGACCCGCGCCTGTCCGGTCGCTTGCCGCTGGGCGAGGCTTGACCGGACCTCGGCGACCTGAGCGCGCCAGATCGCGAGTTTCGCTTCATCGGCCGCAATGAAGCTCGCCATCGAGCGTCCGGCCTCTGCGGTGATGCGTTCGAGGATGGCATAGAGGAGATCGATGCTGGCGATCTCGGCCAGAGTATCGCGGTCGTCGGTTGCCATCCCGCGTCCATAGGCCGCCTGCACGGTGAGGATCTTGTAGAGCGGCACCGATGCCACCTGGAGGAGCTCCTTCTCCTCGTCGCCGATCGCGGTGTCGCTGCGGATGGCCTCCACCATGCTGCCGATGAGCCGGGCAACGCGGGGCCGGATGGCCTTTGCGCTCGTGAGGCTCATCTGCTGGAAAGTGGGGTTGAGGCACTGGTCGGGCTCGTCGCACTGGAACACCCGCACCGACTGGCCTTGCGTCCCGTCGAGCAGCGCGGTGACAAGCGTCGAGGAGGCGTCGCCTGCGAAAGGAACGAACTTGCCCGGCTCGTCGTCGCGGGGCGGCACGTAGATCACCGTGCCGATGAGCGTCATCGCATATTCGGCGAGGTCGCGGTCAAAGGTGCCACCGGGGTTGAAGAAGGCGCTCTGCTTGAGGACATGCCATGTGTAATTGCGCGGCACACCGGGATTGACGTCGGCATAGTCGGCGCCCGCGCTCTCATTGGTCGAGGCACGCTGGCCGCGCGTCCCGCAACCATGCTTGGCAGCGGCATAGTCGGTGAAGATGCCTTCGGAATTGCCGATCGCTTCGCAGATCGCCTTGTCGGCGAGATCGCCCTTGGGCCAGACGCCGCCTACCAGCCCCTGCGCCATCTCGCAGGAATTGATCGAGAGATTGTTCATAAGCTGCGCCTTCTGGCTGAACTCCTGCATGATCTTCGAGCACTCGGGGCAGACGGTGTCGATCGCGAGGCTGAAGGCGAACCCGACCGCATTGTTGGCGACGGCCTTCAAGAGCGCGACCATCTCGCTCGCGTTGATGAAGGAGAAGGACCCGGCGAAGATATCGATACCGCCGCAACCAGCGCGGGCACGCGGAAGCTGGAGATTGGCGATGTTGGTCGTCTTTTGCGGGAAGCGCGTCCAGACATTGCCAAGGCTGTAATAGCCCGCCGACTGTCCTTCGAACGCGCTCGGCCCTGTGACATTGGCCGCAGCGCCCATGTCGTCCATGAAACGGTCCATGCTGTCGCCGACGTTTGCGGCGACGGGGGACGCAACCATGCTGGCGGCAGCTATGGTGAGCGCTGCATTGCGGATGCTAGTAATCATGTCCGGCTTCCTTCGAGGTGAGGAGGTAGATGCGGTCCTGCAGCTCGTCGGCCGAGAGCACGCCGTAACCGATCGGGATCGGGCGCCTGGCCACGCTGTCCCACAGCACGAGCGCCGGGGTGATGCCGGGCTCGAGCCCCATGCGCGGCCGCTGGCCGCTTTCGACCTTGTAGTCGGGGAAGTGCCGGGACGGTCCGCCATCGGTCGAGATCGCCCGGACAGTGATATGCCAGCGGTCCGCCACCGAGCGCACGATCGGGCTCATCACTTCGCACGCGCCGCAGGTCTGGGCGAAGAAGTAGAACAGGCCATAGCGCTCGGAGAGCCTGGCCATCACCGCATCGCGGTCGGCAGCGCGCGCGTCCTGCCATTGCTTCTTGGCGAGCGCGCCGACCGGCCGTTCGAGCGTGTAGTCGAGCTCGGGATCCTGCCAGATCGCGCGCTGCCAGACATCGGAGAACAGCGAAGCCCGGTCGAGCTGGGCACGCTGGAAGCGGATATAGGCGGTGACGTTTTCCGGCGTCGGATAGAGGATCGCGCGCGCCTTAAGTTCGCGCAGTTCGCCCGTGACCGCGTCCAGCTCCTGCGTGGCGGTAACCTGGGCCGGTGGCTGCGCCATCTGCGGCTCCTCTGCCGGCAGCGGCCTGACACAATAGAACCAGTAGCCAAGCCTGCGTTGCTCGCAGTAGAGGCTGTCTGCCGAGGCAGCTGGCTCTGCCTGGCGCGCTTCCTGCGCAACTGCCCGAACGGGAAGCAGTGCAGCGAGACCCATGGCCAATACTGGGAGGGCCAGCATCGGCAGTGATTGGCGGCGCGTCATTGGCCACTCCTTGCGTAATAGTCTTCGATTTTCTGCTGGATGAGGATGCTGGTCTCGAGCTCGTCGGGGAGCCGTGCAGCCTCGGTGAACTCGGCATAGACTTCGGAAAAATCCATCTGGCTGAGGTCGAGCCGGGCGAACTCGTCGAGAGTGAACCCCTCGCACTGTTCTTCCTTGGGCTTGTCCCAGGGCTTCGGCAGCTGGCGACGGCCCTGTTCCTGCAGGATCCGCGAGAGCTTACTCTCGAAGCAGCAATAGACCTTCTTCTTGGTCAGGCACACGCCGAGGAACTTGTCCGAACAATAGGTCCCCACATAAGCGCACAGCCCCTGCGCATCGCGTTCGTGGAGCAGCACTTCCTCCCGGCTGCAGCCGAGCGCGACCAGCAGGCTGATGCCGGGGATGAGCGGGAAGCCCTTGCCCTTGCAGCAGTTGAGCACGCCGAAAACCTTGGAGGAGCAGGTGTTGCGCGTGCCGCGGAACAGCGTCAGCGTTTCAGGATCGAACTGACCGCGGGCCTCGTCCATCGCGTGCAGCGCGGTGACGGCATCCTTGAACTCGTCGTTCGCAGTGCGCTCGATCGTCTCGCAGCTGCCGTCGATGCAATAAACATCGCCGTCGCAGACATATTGCGTGCCCCCGCTATCGCCTGCTGCAACCGGGCACTCGTATACGCGCTCACTGGTCGAGCATGGCGTATCGTCGGTGAGGCAATCCTCGCGCAGGAAGCGGCAGCTCCCGTTCGCTTCGAGTTCGCTGCAGTCGTTTCCTGCTGTCCGACGCGCGCAGCTATAGCTGCGCTGCCATGCCCAGCAGCTTTGCGTGACCTCGACCCCATCGACGATACGGGTCTGCGGAGTGCTGTCGGTGCAGGTCTCGGCATCAAGCGTGCATTCGCCATTGTCGAGGAAGGACGAGCACTGGCTCTCGTTGCGCGTCGTGGTGACGACGTTCTCGCTGGTCACGGTGTAGGGCGTGGCACCCGGCACCGGCTCGCTGCAGCTGACAAGGTCGACGCGCAGCGTTCCGTAGCAGCCCCAGTAATAGCCCGAATAATGGTCGTAGCCGCACGGGATATCCCAGGACTGGACCACGCGGCACTGCGGTCCTTGGTAGTGATCGCAGGCATAGGGGCTCGATGGATCGACCCCGGTTCCGGCGATGCAATAGTAGCCGTAGACATCACGGGCCTCGACCCTGGTATCGAGCGTGACCTGGCAGGTGCCTGTCTCGCGTGTTGCGGTAAAGCCGGTGTTGCAGGTGGCGGTATAGGTTCCCGCACTGGCAGATCCCGGCGGCAGCGGCACGCAGGCACCTTGCCTACCGGTGACCGACATGCCGCTGGTGTAGTCGAGCGGGGTCTCGTTGATGGTCCGGCTCCGCGCCAGCATGTCCGCGATTTCGTCCGGGTCGAACTGCGCGCGCGAATCCATGCTGTCGCGGATGGTCCGCATCGGCGTGCTGGTCTTCGCCGCGCTGCGTCCGCGGGCCTCGATCTGGTCGGGATCGCGTGCAAGATCCTGCAGGTCGCGCGTCGCTTGCGGATCGAAATTGGGAACGCGCGCCGCGTCGGGATTGGTCGTTGCTGCCTCGCGCGACTCGCCCAGCAGATCGGTGGCAAAGTCCTTGCCATCGGCCCTTGCAGCATCGCGGGTCTGAGCGTGAATGGAAGCCGCGCTTGTGAGGGCGAAGAGCGCGGTAAGAAGATGGGCGAGGGTTTTGCCGGTCATGGCCGTTCCTCCCTCGAGAGCTGGCGCAGATGGAGACGGGCAAGCTCGGCGCCCGGACCCTTGCCCGATGCAAAGGTCTCGAGGACTTCGCCCACGCTGATATTGCCGGCGATACGGTCGTGCGGCGGCACCTCGCTGGTGCAATCGAACCCGTCGCAGAGACTGAACTCGGTGCTCAGCATGACGAAGCTCGGTGCGGCCTCGATGTTGAAGGCGCGGAACAGCCTTGGATCGATGCCGAGCGAACCGGCCGCGTCGCGGCTGCTCCAGATGGCAGCCAGGCGCTTCTTGAACGCCTCGCTGTTTCCTTGCGGGAAACCGCGTAGCACGGTGACGCCTCCCGCCCTGGTCATGTCGTGGACCAGCGCCTTCAGCGCTTCGGGCGGCATCGACAGGCTGGCAAAGGCAATGAAGCGGGGGGCTCCCCCGAGCGATGCCTTCTCGGCGGCGGCTTGCCCCGCGATCATCGCGTCGAAGTCGAGGACGGCGTCGGTCTCGATTGCCTTGATGCTGTCCGCGTAGGCCGTGCGATTGGCCTGCGCTTGCGCCTGGATAGTCTGTGCGTCTTCGGTCAGCGCCTCGGCGCGTTGGCGGACATTGGTGCTGAGCGCCTGCGCATCGTCGGCATGTTCGGCCGCGCGCTCGCGGATCGCTTCGAGGTCGATGCCTTCGGGCGCACCCTGGGCGAGAGCGAGGCCACCGAGGGTGACGGCAAGGCCGACGGGTAAAAGGAGGAGGTACTTGTTCATAGCGCGCAGCAGTTCCGCTTGCGCCAGACGAGGTATCCCATGTCTTCACCGATGGCGGGGATGACCTGTCCGGCCGATTGAAAGGTGGTGGAGGCGCCGATGGGCGGGCAGGCGTAACGGCCCGAGGTCGCCGGGTTGGGGTTGGTGGCCTGGAAGCGGTATTGCTGCTTGCGCATCACCGGCATCAGATATTTGCCGCACAGGCCCTTGGACCCCATCGTTCCCCACGAGACGAGTTCGCGGTGAAGCTTGTAAGCAAAACGCGAGAGCACGAGGCGCGAGGCCTGGACGTGTCCGATCGAGGCCGAAACGTTGCCGTTCATCGGATACATCGACCCCTGGCAGCCCGCGCACCAGAACATCTCGTCGATCGGCAGCTTTGCGGTCGAGGCGACGCAGTCGGCCGCACAGGCGGCGAGCGCCAGCGGGTTGGCAAACAGCACGGCCTCGGGGTTGATGATCGCGGTGAGCTCGGAATCCTGCCACAGCGGATCGATCTCGGAGATGTAGAGGATGTCGATCGAGCCCGATTCGAGGCACAGGAAGTCGGCGACAATCTCCATCCAGTAGATCAGCGGATAGGCATACCAGTGGACATGCCAGCTCGAGTAATACTGGCTCGCGCCGCCCACCGCCGAAGGCCCCGAAATCGAGCGGAAGCCGATATCGAAGCCCGGATCGAGCTTCATTCCCCCGAGATTGACGAAGCACCAGGGCTTCATGCTGACATCGGCAAGCCGTACCGGCTCCCAGAAGCCCATGGCGATGCCGGGCCGAATGCCGCAGAAGCAAAGCGGCGAATTGGGATTGTCGGGATCGGGCCTGCTCGACGGCCAGATCTTGAGGCCCCCGATCGAGATCGGGAACAGGCACGACCAGCAGATATCGGTGATCGGGTTGACGAAGCTCCCGGTGCAGCGGCCGGGACCGGCATCCGCCATGGCGGGCGTTGCGGTGGCGAGACCCAGAATGGCGGCCAGAACGAGCGCCAGCTTTCTTAAGCGGGTCATTGGGCTGTCCTCCTTTTCGGTGGCAGCGCGATTTCGCTGATCTCGAGCAGGCGGCCCTGCTGGCGGACGCGTGCAGGCACCGACCTGATCCCGAACCTTTCCGTAAGCTTGCCGCCCTGGTCGAAATAGAAGCGGCGCTGGCGGGCCTTCATCAGCTCGAGTGGCGCGCCCTTCACCAGGATCAGCTTGGCATTGGCGGCCTGCTTGAGCGCCCAGGCGAGCTGGTCGGGATCGTCGCCGTCGAGGAACAGGAGATCGGCGCGAAGGCCGACGCTGTCGAGCGGATTGACCCTCGTGCCAGCGGCATGGATCAGCTCGCCTTTTGCCCCGCGGATATCTGCAGCGAGCGTGATCGTCGGATCGAAGTGCCATCGCCGCGCTTCGTTGGCCCGGACGATCCCCGCGACGGGGTCAGGGCGGCCCACCCGCGCGATCGTGCGGCGCTTCAGGTCTTCATTGAGCCGCGCGGTCTCGCCCGAACGTTCCATCTGCGTCAGGCGCGAATGGATCTGTTCGAGGAGGTCGCGCTCGATCACGGGAAACACCGTGCCGCGCTGGCCGTAGTCGCGCGCCAGTGCATGGGAGGGACAGAGCAGCACTGCAATGAGGGCCGCAGGGAGGATGAGCCTGCTCACAGGATCGCCCTCCCGCTGCCGAGGATCTGGCCGCGGCAGACGAAGCCGATCTCTGCATAGCGGCTGTCGAGGCCGCGGGGATGGCTGGTCCCGGTGTAGAAGCAGCCGTCGGGGATCGGTCCTTGGGGGCCTTTGTGAAGCGCAATGCCGAGACGGGTCTCATCGAGCCGCGCGGCGATCTTGCGACCGTTGATGAAGACCTCGTGACCGCGGTGGCTCACGACATCGCCCGGCACGCCGAGCACCCGTTTGCCGAAGAGCTGCGCGCCTTTTCCGAAATGCACTTCAACGAGCCTGCTTGCCGGCGGCTCGAAGAAGATCAGGCTGCCGCGCTCGATCCGCGCATGCTTGTCGAGCCAGAAGGCCCAGTTGGGCAGGCTCGGGCTGGCATTGATGAGGAAGGCATGGTCTTTCGCGAAGGCGTCGACCGCGCCCCATCCGAGCGGCAGCAGCACCAGTCCGGTCAGGACAAGCGGCCGTTTGATCGTGCGGACAAGACGAGAGGCAAAATGCGTCACTGACGGCCTCCCTGCCCAAGCTGGCGGGCGATCCGCATGCGCAGTTCGTCGGTGGCATCGGGGGCATCGCCTGCGAGCACCGCTTCGCCGACCAGCACCACGCGGCCATCGGTTCCCATTTCTGCAACGGCGCGTTCGGAAGCCTGAAGGAAGGCGAGCACGCGCGCCTGGCTTGCTTCGGGATCCTGTGCCCCGCGCGCTTCGGCATCGACGAAACCCGCGATGGTCTCGGCAAGCCGGACAGTGACGATCTGCTGGCGCGGTTCGGACAGTTCGCGGCTGACCCAGGCTGCCCAGAGCAGTGCGATCACGAGCGCGAGCACGCCAAGAATTCTCAGCAAGAGCGTGCGATTAAAAGATTGTAATCTGCGTGTGTCAGTCACGGTTTGCCTCCCGGGCCGGATGGTTGTCGAGATCGACCGCGAGCCGCTTCAGGAAGCGCGGCATGCGAAACAGCGTCACCGCACCTGTCAGGATGAGGAAGCAGCCCTTGAGGTCCTGGCTGAACAGGCTGCGGCGCAGGCCGTCGGCTTCGAGATATCGATCCGACAGATTGGCGAGCTGGGTGAAAAGGGCGCCAAGGTCCCAGCCCGCAACGAACAGGAACAGCGCGAGCGGCATTCCCAGCACGATCAGCAGCGAGCTCGCGGCAAAGCGCACTGTCTCGATGAGGACGAAGCAGCTCCCTTGCAGGAATGGCATCAGGCTGCGGAGTTTGGCCGGAGGGGTCCGGTCGGCGAGATGCGAGACCATCATTGTCCGCCTCCCGCCACGATGCGGATGGCATCGGCGAGGCTGTGCCCGCGCCGCTCGCAGTCCTGGATCGCGGCATAGGTGTCGGGATCGGAGGAGTAGATCGTCGCCGAGAAGGGATCGAGCACGAGCCGGCCGACCGCCTCGGTCTCGGGACCCTTGATGAAGACCTCGCTGTACTCGGTACCCGAACGCTTGAGG
This sequence comes from Alteraurantiacibacter palmitatis, assembly GCF_037154115.1. Lineage (NCBI taxonomy): Bacteria > Pseudomonadati > Pseudomonadota > Alphaproteobacteria > Sphingomonadales > Erythrobacteraceae > Alteraurantiacibacter > Alteraurantiacibacter palmitatis. Next base: position 131,579 of record NZ_JBANRO010000011.1, read on the forward strand.
CTGCGGATCAGCGTCTCGGTGCGGTCGTCCATGTCGAGCCGCGCGTTCGCCCTGAAATCGGCGATCGTCTCGGCCTTCTGCTGGAGCACCAGCATCCAGTCGCTGTTCTCGAGCGCAGCGCGCGCGCCGTCGGACTTGTAATAGTCATTGAGGGACTGGGTCGCGGTGGCGAGCGCGCCGCCATACTTGCGCGCCGTGCGGGCATAGGTCTCGACGAACTCGCCCATCGACCCGCCCTTGAGCATGGCCCAGGCCTCGTCGATCAGCAGCAGTTTCTTGGTTGCCCGCGACGAGCGCGTCATCGCCTGGCTGGTCATGAACATGATCGCCGAAAGGACGACGCTTCGCAGTTCCTCGCGGGACGCGAGATCGCTCATCTCGAAGACGGTGAAATCATCGTCGAGCGCGAAGCTCGCCTTGCCTGCAAAGAACCCGCCGTAGCTGCCGCCGCGGCAGAAGGGCGCGATCGCGGTGGCGAGATCGCGGCCCGCCTCGCTTTCCGAACCTTGAAGCGCATGCGCGACATCGTCGACCGATGCGCCGCTTCCCAGAGCCTCCCAGGTCGCAGTCACGGCCCGGTCGATCAGTCCGCGTTCGGTGTCGCTCGGCGCGGTGCCGGGTCGCGCCATCTGGCCGACGATCGCCTTGATCATGGCGAAGCAGTCGAGGCGGTAGTCCTCGTCTTCGTGCGCGCGGGCATCGTCGACCATCGAGAAGGGGTTGAGGGAAAAGCCCGAGGCGAGCGTGAACTCGACGAAGCGTCCGCCCTGCAGTTTGACCGAATGCTCGAAGCTGCGTCCGTCGTCGATCACCACGACCTTGGCGCCTGCGCCGCGCAGGGCGGCGCAAAGCTCCTGCAGCAGCACCGACTTGCCCGAGCCCGACTTGCCGCAGATCGCGATATTGTGATTGCCGGCAGTGTTTTCGAATGGCGACCACCAGAAGGGCTGGCCGCGGCGGCCGACAAGCAGGAGATGCGGGATCACGCCGCCGAGATATTCTCCCTGCATCGGCGCGATATGCGCCGCCGTCGTCGAGAGCATGGTCTTGAGGCGCTTCAACCGCGCCATGTCGTCGGCGAGGCCATCGGCAAGGCTCAAGGGAAAGGCAGCGACGAGGCCCTGCAGCTGGAGGAAACGCTCGTCGGCAAGATCCCAGCCCGCTGCCTTGTAGATCGCCTTGATGATGCGTTCGTGCGCGTCGCCCTGGCCGAGCGGCGAGATGCTGGTGAGCCCGTAGAACAGCTTCACGAGCTTCTTGCCGGCCTGGAGTTCGGTCTGGACGTGGCGCCATTCGGCCGACTGTTCGGCGAGCTTGGGTAAGAAACGCGCGCTCTTGGTCTGGCTGAGGCTGGTTGTGCGCATGAACTTGAAGCCCGCGCGCGCCGATGCGGCTTCCTGGTCGGGGTAGACCAGGCACAACATGGTCGCTGTCGGACAAGGGAAACGCAGCTTGTCGGTGAACATGTCGCCGATGAGCCGCGCACATTCCCAAGGTGCCCAGCGCTCAGGGGTAGAGCGCACGGCATAGTGCCGCACGTCGAAATGGTCGGGATAGCATTCGCCGACTTCGGGATTGCCCTCCTCGTCGCGGCCCGTCTCGCGGAAGCGCTCGGTCCTGAGGATCAGGCGATCGTCGCCGACCTCGAGCTCGATGTCGCGGCGGATCGCCTGGACATCGAGCGTGTCGTGGGGGTTCCACGCATGGATGTCGGTCTCGTGCGCGGTGGTTGGTGAGGTGAGCTCGTCGATCAGCGCCAGCAGTCCGCCCGGACGCAGCTCTTGCGCGTGCAGTCCGAGCGAATGGAGCATGCCCATCAGCCCTTCGCGGCATTCGGAGAGTTCGGCATCGGTTACGCTGCCGGGCACTGGCACGCCGAGCGAGACGATCAGCCGGAGGTTGCGGGCATGGAAGGGCGCATGCGCCGAGCCCGAGCTCCAGACGAGATCGTAAAGGCGTCTGGTGCGCGCCCTGGCGATCGCCTCGTAGATCCCGCCCTGCTCGTAGCGCGGAGCGAACCAGGGGCCGACCACGCTGCCGATCCGCGGCGATGCGAAGTTCAGGACCTGGAGGCAGGCGCCCTGCGGCAGGCCTTCGGAGAAGAACTGGCCGAGTATCTCGCCGGTCCGCTCGTCGGCCCCTATCAGCGGGGTGACTTCGAGCACGAAGCCCTTCGAGCGGGCGTTGCGGTAGAGCTTCGCCCCCTCGTCATAGACCCGGTAGGGCAGCCAGTCCGAGAGCATGTCGAGCCCGAAATGCGCCTGCGGCTTCTCGGGGCGTGCCGTGTCGGCAAACAGGCCCCGCGAGAGTGCGTCGCGCGCAGCAGCAAGGGATAGCGTCACTGGCTCTCTCCTTCGGTCATGTCAGGGTGGGGGACCGGCTCGCGGGGAGGGGAAAACGAGCCAGGTCCCCCGGCTTCCGGCGCGTCAGCGCCGGGCATCGCCGGAACGGGCTGCGAGGGGATGAACAGCTGTTCCGGCAATGTGTCTGTTGGTTGGAAATCGGTTGCGGGGTTGCCCTCGCGCGTCGCGGCAATGGTCGATGCCAGCGAGCGCAGGACTTCGCGGCGGCCCTGCGGGGCGCGCCAGCCTGTCCCTGCCTGTTCGGGCAGCGTCAGGTGAACGACGCGCGCCTCATGGTCGCGGCCCGCCGCGTCACGGTAGGGCGTCAACACGATCTGCAGGCGGCGAACCGCTTCATCTGTCGGGGTCACCGTCCGATGCGCGCCAGACGTGTCGGCCTTCTCGATGCCGGTCGCCCCGGCATCGATTGTGGAGGTCGGCGCGCAGGTCCCTTCGGGAGCACGGCAGGCAAAGCTGCCTTTCACATTGCCGCCAAGGCTGGCGCAGCCACTGGCCAAGAGGAGCGGCGCAGCGAGCACCACGGCGCGAAGGATCGGAAGCCGGCTCATTGCGCCACTCCCTTGGCTTCGGCGACGAAGCGGCGGATCGCTGCGGCATCGCGGTAGCCATGAAGCACCGCCCCATCGCGGGCACGCACGACGACCGGAGTTCCGGCAAACCCGTTGGCCTTCGCGAAGGCTTCGTTGGCATCGAGCGCCTTGGCGTCCTTGCAGGTCTTGGCACTCGCCGGAGCCTGCCCGGCATAGGCCGCATGCAGCGCCTTTGCCGGATCCTTCGCGCACAGTACCGCCTCCGAAATCTTGCGGCTTGCCGCGCCGAAGATCGAGATCGGTCGCTCTTCCACATGAACCTTGGCCTTGGCGAGTTCGGCGGTCAGGCGCTGGCAATATCCGCACTGGAAATCCGAGAAGACGACCAGGCGTTCGCCCTTGGGGTTGCCCCAGTGGATCGCGCCGGCAGCCGGAAGCGACGAGAGGTCGACATGGTTGGCGGCCGCCTGGACAGGCGTTTCGTCGCGTCCCGCCGGCGCATCGCTGGCTACGCGCGCCGCACCGGCCGCAAGGAGGTCGGGATTGAGTTCGAGCAGGCGGGCGGCGGTCACGTCGCGCCGTTCTTCCATGTCGTAGAGACGGCCCACGAAAAGGTAGCGGGCGGTCTCGTCGATGTAGAACAGCGTATCGCCCGAGACGACTTCGCACCAGGGGCCAAGCGTGTCGCAGCTGATCGCATCGATCGGGGTCTTGGGCAGCCGCAGTTTCAGTGCCTGCGCGACATCGCTCGCCATCCCGGCGGCGCTCGCAGGCATCGCAGTGACGGCCGAGACGCCGAGCGTCAGCACGGCGGCGGCGCTCGAAAGGGCAAGGGCAAGGTGGGCGGCGCGGGCCTTCAGGCCCGGCCGGTGCTCATTGTAGTTCATTTGGAAGGGCTCCTGACGTGGACGCCGTCGAGAAAGACGATCTCGACCTCGATGCCGGTCGGCATCTCGACGACGGGTTGGTATTGTTCGGCGCGTTCGATGAGGTATCGGCTGACGGTGTCGGAGGCTTCGCCGGCACCCTGGCCAAAGCCACCGGCGAGGATGTCGGTCGGCGACAGCGCCTCGCGCTGACCGTTGGCGCCGACAGGCTGCGTGAAGATGCCGTTGGCGTTGGCGGAAAATCCGCGCCCGAAGCCGCCAACGATCCCGGCCAGCAGTGCCTGACTGACGAGGCTGCCTTCGCGGCTGACCACGCGGCCACGCACACCCGACTTTCCGGCAAAGGAGATGAACCCCTTGACCTCGCTGACCGCGAAGCGGCCACCGGGCTGCGCGCAGGTCATGCGCACCAGCTTGACGTAGACCTTCTCGGCCGAGAGATCGCCGCGCGCCGCGCCATTGACGAGGCAGCCGGTAATGTCGGTGGTGAGCAGCTTGTTGCCGCGCATCACCGAGCGGGCCGGTCCGGTGATCCGGAGCACCACGGGAAGCGGATCGCTCTGGCTGGCAACGCCGGTCGAAGCATCGACACCCACTATGACCGTTGCCGGTGCGTAGCTGTTGGGCGGAAGGTAATCGCGGCTCGCTTCGAGCAGCAGGGCTGGCGCAGTCTCTGCCGCGCGCGGCTTGCCGTCCTTGCCCGGCTCAGCGCTGAAACTCATCAGGCTGAGCTGTCCGCCCTGCGCTTCCGGCGCTCCTTGCGGTGGCTGGACAGCCCCGCCGGTGCCGACGCCGGGGCCATAGGCCGGTGGCGGCGGCAAGGGTGGCGCGGCGGCCGGTGCCTTCGCAGCGTCGCTAAGCTGTGACCGCAGATTGGCATTCTCGGCCGAGATCGCGTCGATCGCCGCCTGGCCGTCGGAGCGCATCTGCGCGTTCTCGCTGCGCAGGGCTTCGAGTTCCTGTTCGATCTCGGGGCGCGGGATCTGGGCCTGCTGCAGATCCTTGATCGCGCGGCCCTGTGCATCGAGCCGGTTGCCGTAGCTCGCGACGAATTCGCGCTGCGAGAGATTGCGATTGACGAGGCCGCCGGTGTCGATTGTCGCCGCACCATTGGCATCACTGCCGCCCTCGTCGCCATCGCCGCCGAAGATGAACATGCCGCCGCCGATGAGCGCGATGGCCCCGATCCCGGCGAGCAGCATCTTCTGGCGCTGCGCTATCTGCGAATTGAGGTTGCGCCGTCCGCTTTCGCGCGCTTCGGGCGAGCCCGGCAGAGGCCTCTTTTCGGCGTCCTTCTGTGCTGCCTCGGCCATCAGTCGAGCCCTCCCTTGGCAAAGACAAGGAAGGCACTGGTCGCTTCACCGGGAGCGAGTGCATCGCGGCCATAGGCAAAGGCGAGCGCGCCTGCGGGACCCTCTCGCTCGGAGCCAAGCGCAAGGCTCTCCTTGCCGAGGTTGCGTACGAGAAGGCGCTGTCCGGTGAGTTCATCACCCTGGTATTCGGCGACCAGCTGGACCTCGATCCCGCCGGTACGGCGCGGAGCAGACAGTTCAGCGCGGGCAGTGAACCCGGGCAGGACGGCATCGCTCGCCATCGCCTCGATCAGGCGGATTGCGGCGTCCTCCGGGCCGGTCTCGGTCTCCCACTCGGTGGCCGCAGCTTTAGCGAGCGCGGGATTGGTGATGAAGAGCTGGGTCGCTTCCTCGCCGCCGAGGCGGCAGGCAAACTTGTAGACGTAGCCCGCCTTGCTGGTCGCAAAAAAGCTGATCCGGGCAGCGGCAAATTGCGGGGGCACGGAGATATAGATGTCCCCGCGCACCGGCTCGTGCGTCACCTGGAAGTCGTTATAAGGAAAGCCGCTCGCGATCTTCGAGACATTGGCAAAGCTATCATCGATGAGCGCGATCCGCGTGAGTTCGCCGCGAGCGAGCTCGCAGTCGATGGTCGCATTGTCGGCCGCTTCGACGAACTGGTCGGCATGCGCCGGGACCGGCGCGAGCGCGAAGGCAAGCACGGCGAGGCCTGTCAGCTTGAGCCCGGGATCTGGGCGCCTTGCCGCTCGACACGCGAAACAGCCAAGGCCCGTTCCGGCAAGCGCAGCAGCGAGGGGAGATGGGAGAAGGCTCATTGGCCGGGTTCCTCCTTGTCGGTGGGAAGTTGCTCGAAGCCGGCGAGCGCGAGGCTGAGGCCACGCTTCGACCAGCGGAAACGGAAGGAGCGGCGCTGGCTTGCGATCACCTGCGCGCCGACAAAGGTCTTGAGCGTGCCAGTGACGGTCGAGGTCAGGGCCTTGGGATCGACATGCATTTCCGCGATCACGAAGGCCTGGCTGATGTCCGAGCCGCGCTGTTCCTCGACGATTCTGACGAGCTCGGCCTTGAGGCGGCCGTGTGCGGCGGGATCGGCGAGCTTCAGGATGTTCGCCATCCAGTAGTCGAGGCTTTCTGGGGCCCGGTTGAGGAGCATCAGCGCCGTGTCGCGGGTGACGAGCTCGAGATAGGGCGCGTCGATCCCGCCGCTCGAAACGGTGATCCGCTCGGCGGTGATCGGCACCAGCACAACCTGCTCGTCGCGGGTGACCGCGGCGCCGAGGCTGACCAGCGTGGTCAGGCCCAGGACACCTGCCAGCACGGCGAAGCGGTTGCGTTGCCGCAGGTAGGTCTGCGCCTGTTCGTGCGCGAATTCTGCTCGCATGGGTCGCCTCCCTCAGCCCGCCAACAGGCGGCAGTGGGAGGGCGGCGTGGCTTTCAGCCCGAGAAAGCTCCCGGGCAGGTACCAGTACGCAGCATGCACCAGTGCCGAACCGGCGCCACGTGCCTTTGCCTTCCGCAAGGCAAGCCAGGCCCCGGCGGCCAGGCCGATACCGATGAAGATATGCTGCGAGAGAATGCCCCAGGCGAAGGGAATGAGAATCCCTGCAAACTCGTCGATGGTCCAGAAGCCGATGAGCTCCGGGTCGTCGAGCCGCCGTGGAACGAGGTACCTGTCGGCCATGCCGCCCTCCTGTCGTGACCGGATCCGCTGATCAGATGACCGCGGTCACGACCGAGGTGACGATCGGCACGCCGGTGCCGACACCGATCCCGACGCCGACCGGCACCGCGACCTGGCCGAGCGAGAAGCGCCCCGAGGCGAGACCGATCAGACCGCCCGCAAGGCTGAGCACGGTGATGATCTTGCCGCCCGAGCCTTCAAGGAAGTCGGTGAACTTGGTCAGCGCGGGATCGAAGGTGGTGTCGGCGCCGGCGAAGGCGGCACCGGCGCAGGCCAGCGCCACGCAGGCGGGAAGAATGTAGTCGCGGCCGCGTGCACGGTTGGGCATGCGCTGCTGGACCGGAAGGGCAGTCTTCGTGGTCATGGATGGAACCTTTCGAGGGATTGAACATCAGCCAGCGATACGTTCGCTGTATGTTCTTTCCTCTCCCCGGAGCCGGGCTGTAGGAAATCGGGAACTGGATTTTGGGGCTGCCGACCAAACAGAAAGCGACATCTGAAGGGGCAATGGACGGGATTCGCGCAGGCTGATCGCGGAGCAGCGCCGACTGTGCCGGCTTTGGCGCAAAGCGCGCCGCCATATGCGTGAACACGACCGGAATTCGCGCGAATCGTCGAAGGATGCTGATTCGTTCCTTCCTCTATGTTCTCTTAATGTTCTTTTCGTTTTCCTACAGGGTTCCTTCGCGGTTAGCCGGTGAGACGATCAAATATGGAGATAAGGATTCGTCGATGACCAACATGGCGCTCTTTGCCGAACAACAGGTTCGCGCCGACCTCGCCCGGCTTCTCTTGGCAGCCGTCGAAGCCAGCGGCCGTGCCCGCTGCGACATCGCGCGTGACGCGCAGATCCATAAGGATGCCCTGCGCCGCGTCCTTGCCGGCGAACGCTCAGCAAGCCTCGGTGAAGCCCTGCGCATTCTTGCCGCGAGCGGCGTTGCGCCGCATGCGCACCTGCTCCTGTTCCTCGTCAGCAGCGGCGATCACGCGATTGCGTGGCTGCAATCGGACCTCGCGCAGTTCTTCGAGGACTTTTCCGGCGAACTGCCTTCTGCGCTCGAACGTGTTCTGGGCAACCAGGTTCATGACGTGAAGCCGCGTTGGGCTAAGGGCACCGCGCATCGTGTCGCCCGCCTGCTCTCCGATCACATCGATGAGCTCGAACGCAAGGACGCGCTGCTCGGCGATGTCTTCGCCGGTGCCGAAGGAGGCCATCGTGGGTGAAGAGATCGACAAAGGAGCGACAGAGCCCCGCCGGGTGACGCGGCTTATTCGCTTGCCCGAAGTGCAGCACCGCGTCGGGCTTGGCCGTTCGACGATCTACCGTTGGATGAGCGAGGGCAAGTTTCCGAAGCCCGTTCAACTGGGTGGCTATGCGGTCGCATGGGCGGAAGATGTGATCGAAGATTGGATAAACTCGCGTCTATCGTGAGCGCCGTAGAAGAAGGGTTTGGCAAAAATGCTTTATCACGAGCGACCCTTTGCCTCACACCACAGTTGATATGAGCTGCCGAACACGTAAGTTTCTCCGATGGAAAGCTCCCCTGTTTTCAAAGAACCGCAACCCAGAATCTACCTCTTTCTCCTTGTTATCATGAACGTCCTTCTTCTTGCCGCCTCAGCAGCCCTCTTGATCAACCAGTCCGCTCCGGCCGCCGAACCGCGCGTCGTCACTGCGCGGGGCGATCTTGGCGCGGATGAACGCGCCACTATCGACCTGTTTCGCAATGCGCGCGATTCAGTCGTGTTCATCTCTACCCGGCAGCGGGTCGCCAATTTCTGGACGCGCAATGTCTACAGCGTGCCGCGCGGATCGGGCTCGGGTCTCGTATGGGACGAGGCAGGCCATATTGTCACAAATTTCCATGTCATCGAGGGCGCCTCCGAAGCGCAAGTCCAGCTTGCCGACGGTCGGCAGTTTTCCGCCACGCTGGTCGGTGTTAGCCCACAACACGACCTTGCTGTCCTGAAAATAGGCGGTGCGGGCTTCACTGCGCCCGCGCGGGTGCCAATCGGCACAAGCAGCGACCTGCAGGTCGGACAGAATGTTTTCGCAATCGGAAACCCCTTCGGGCTCGACTGGACCCTGACCAAGGGCATCGTTTCGGCGCTGGATCGTTCGCTGCCCAACGAGAACGGCCCCGACATTCGGCACCTCATCCAGACCGATGCCGCCATAAATCCCGGTAATTCGGGTGGTCCGCTGCTCGATTCCGCGGGCCGACTGATCGGGATCAATACCGCGATCTATAGTCCCTCCGGCGCATCGGCAGGAATCGGCTTTGCCGTGCCGGTCGACACGGTGATGCGCGTTGTGCCCCAGCTCATTTCCGAAGGGCGCTACACGCGGCCCAGTCTTGGCATTGAAGGCGATGACGATATCAACGACCGGCTCAAAAGTGCTTCGGGGATCGAAGGCGTTTTTGTCTTACGGGTCGATCCCGGGTCATCAGCGGAGCGCGCCGGTCTGGTTGCTGCGCAGCGCACGAGGCGCGGTGTCTCTCCAGGGGACATCGTTACCGCGCTGAACGGCAAACCCGTTTCCAGAGTCGGCGATCTGCTCGCCCGGCTTGACGATTTTCGGGTCGGCCAAAGCGTCGAAATCACGCTGATGCGCGGCGGCGAAGAACGAACGGTCAGGCTCGAACTCGAACCGGGAAGCTGATGCACGAAGAAGGGCCGGCCCCACTGGTGAGACCGGCCCTCACGGCTGCCATTAACCGGCGTTGATCGGGATTGTCTTGCGTCCCTTTGCCGCTTCTGCGGTACGCGGAACCGTAACGGTCAGAACACCATTACGGAAGGCCGCCTCGACCTTGTCCTCGTCGATCTGCGAAGGCAGGCCGATGCGACGTTCGAAGCGGCCATAGCTGCGTTCGGAATAGCCGCGTTCCTCGTCGCTGGTTTCGGACTTCTTTTCGCCCCGGATCACCAGTTGGTGATCGTCCAGGCTGATTTCGATGTCCTTTTCCTCCAAGCCCGGCAACTCGGCCGTGACCCGGATTTCCTTGTCGTTCTCCGACAGTTCAACCCGCGGCCAGCCAAGGCTGCGTCCGATTGACGGCAGCGAGGGCATGGAAAACCCGCGAAACATGTCGTCGAACAAGCGATTGATATCCCGATGAAGCGACATCACGGGATGATCGACCCGCTCCTCCTGCCGGGGAGCGATGTCCTGGCCCTGGCTTTTCCAGGGAATGAGATCGCGAAAAGCCATCTCGACATTCCTCCTATTTTCCGACTGGTTTTGGGCAAAGCCTCATCAAGCGGGGCAGGTGCGATTGCACCCACCCCGCCGAGGATTTGCCCGGTAATTGGGGCTTAGGCCGCCTTGTCTTCGGTCAGCTGCGGCGTGTCGTCATTGACATGCTCGCGGCTTCCGATGGCGATCTTGCGCGGCTTGAGCGACTCAGGAACGATCCGCTGAAGCGAAATCGTCAACATGCCGTTTTCGTAGTTCGCATCGCGGACCTCGACATAGTCGGCCAGCTGGAACCGGCGCTCGAACGCGCGGGCAGCGATACCGCGATGCACGTATTCGACACCTTCCTCGTCCTTCTCGGTCTTCTGACCGGAGATGACGAGCTGGTTCTGCTGGGCAGTAATGTCGATTTCGTCCGGACGGAAGCCGGCTACCGCAATATTGATCCGGTAGCTGTCCTCGCCGGTGCGGACGATGTCGAAGGGTGGGTAGCTGTCCTGCGTCTCGGCGCGGAAGCTGTTCTCAAGCGCATCGAAGAGCCGATCGAAACCGACCGTCGAGCGGCGATAGGGGGTCAAATCAAATGCAGTTCTCATTTCCAAATCCTCCTTGTTGAGCAATCTGGGCATGAGAGGCGCCGGGAACCAAGAGCCGACGCCCTCTGTCCAACCGGACCCGTTATGGCATCCGGTACTTGCGAAACTGGGAAGGCCTCAGATGGTTTCAAGACTTGAGGGAATTTTTTTGCCCTTTGCTTAGAGTGCCTTAGGGCTGCGGAGGGCTTTCTCCAATTGACTGCTTGATCTGGATGTGGGCCGTCTCAGACGGAATGCCCAAAGAGAGCGCTTGAAGCAGCTAAACCGCATGACCAACTACCGGATTAGCGATCGCCGCAATCTCCCAGGCCAGTTTTAAGGACGAAGAGCAATGCACATCAGAACCGTAGCACACATCGAAGGCCGCGATCACACTGATACCTTGTACAAGGCGCTAACCAAAGCTGCGAGCAAGAGGCTTCGCCCTCTACTGGACAGCAACAAGGCTGGCGCCTCGACACTGACCGCAGTGCTGGAAAGCCATGCCGGTACCGAAAACGCGTTTCGCCTCAAGCTTAGCTTGTATTTGCCCGGACGCATCGCTGCGGTCGCCGAGACTGTGGGTGACAGTATCGAGCCGATGGCAGAAGATGCGATCGCGAAACTGCATCGGCAAGTGCGCCGCCATTTCGCAAAGCTGAAAAATGCTCGGGAATATCGCCGAAAGGCACGCCGCGAACGCCTGCACGAAGCAAAAGGCAGGAGCGCGTCAAAACCGAAGGATGAAAAGAGCCTGATCGAAGTTAGGCTGAAGGCGCTTCGTCCAACCCTGACAGGGCACGCCCGGCGCGAGCTTGCCTATCTTCGAGCTGTTGGCGAGCTTCCCTATGGATTGCCTCAGGTCGAGGACGTTGTTGATGAGGCCCTGACCACGGTTATGGCAGAGGGCGACATGGTCGTGAATGAAGATGATCTACTGACTGCTGCCCTGCGCCACCTCTATCATGCAATTGATGCCGAGATAGAAGCGGAACGTTTCATGGTCGAATCGGTCCCGCTGGAATCCGAAATCCCGGATGATCCGGAAGACGACGCGGAGGAAATGGTCGAAGAAGAATTCTATGAATTTTACCAGCCTGACGATCATGTGACCTTGGCCGATGTGCTCTATCGGCCCGATACGCAGGAACAGGAAAGCTTCGTCAGCGCGCAAGACGAGGTTTCTCTGGCGGAGGTGGTAAAGGAACTGCCCAGAACCTGGCGCCGGGCTTTCCTGCTGCTGACGCAGGACCGCATGGCGCCTGGGCAGATTGCCGCTGTCCTCAATCTGGTTGCTGCTGATGTCGAGGATCTGGTCAAGGCAAGCAAGACTTTCCTGGAGGCGAGATTTGCGGAAAAGGGGCTGGCCGATTGGTTTGCGGGCCTTGTTTCATTCGGCAGGGTTCCGGAAGCTGACGATGATAGATCGACGCGACGCGATTAGGTGGACCGTCGTGGCAGAATGAGGGGCGCTGACCTGCGCGTTTCGGTCCCGTGCTGACGTTTACAGGCCAGATGAGAGGAAGTTATCCTGCCTGACATAAGCTCATTTTCTGTTGCAGGCGGGCTCTTGTCGGCTGCTTTGGGGATACTAGCTGCGGGTCACGCAGTCATGTTCAAGCGTGACCCGCGATCGGCAACGATCTGGGTGCTGTCTGTCCTGCTGGTACCGGTGCTTGGAGCGGCGGCCTATATTCTGTTCGGCATCAACAGGGTGAACCGCAAAGCCCAGCATATCCGGTACACGCCGGACCCGGGCGCAACCTTTCCCCGCGACGAAGTGGTATTGCCACCGCTTCCAGGCGACCTTGCTGGCCTTGCTCGGCTTGTGAAAACTGTCTCGTCAAAAGACCTAACCAGTGGCAATTCGTGCCGTCCGCTCGACGGCGGCAGCCAGGCATACCCACGCATGCTGGAGGCCATTGGCCAGGCCCGACACTCGATTGCGCTTGCATCCTACATATTTGAAAACAAGGGAATCGGGGAAGAGTTCGTAAACACCCTTGTGGCGGCACATGAGCGAGGAGTCGATGTCAAGATTCTCATCGACGATGTCTATGTCCGGATGTCGTTCTCGGACGCTTACGGGCCGCTTCGGGCGGCGGGGCTCGATGTAGCCCTGTTCAACCCGCCGATTATTCCGGCCCGGTTACACTCCGTCAATCTGCGCAATCACCGCAAGCTGCTGATTGTCGATGGCACACTTGGCTTTACCGGAGGAATGAATATTCACTCCCCATACTGGCGGCCTGAGGCACCGGAAAGCGCAATGCGCGATCTGCATTTCGAATTGCAGGGACCGGTGCTCGAGCATTTGCGGCAAACCTTCGCGCGGGACTGGCTTGATAGCGCCGACACGCGGTTGGAGCGTAAATTCTGGCAGCTTGACTCCCGACAAGACCGTCCTGCCAATGACAGAGTGCTTGCGCGCGGAGTGGAGTCCGGACCGGACGAAACCCTGGATCGCATGAGATGGGTATTCATGGGTGCTATCAACGCCGCGCAGACGCGGATATGTATTCGGACACCCTATTTTCTGCCCGATCAGCCGATGATTGCCGCCATCAGCGCTGCGGCCCTGCGCGGCGTTGAGGTAGACATTGTCGTTCCGGAGAATAGCGACCACAAATTTGTAAAATGGGCTTCGCAGGCACATTACTGGCAAATCCTTGAACATGGCGCGCGCATCCATGAAAGGAGTGGGCCATTCGACCATACCAAGCTGATGCTTGTAGACAGTGCCTGGGTTTGCCTCGGCTCGGCAAACTGGGACGCGAGGAGTCTGAGACTGAACTTCGAGTTTAACGTAGAACTCTACGACGAATTTCTCGCGCAGAAGCTGGAGGACGGTTTCGATGCCGTGTTGAAGGAATCGAGACAGGTCAGAGCTGACGAACTCATGCGATTGCCGGTCACGGTCAGACTTCGCAACGGCATTGCAAGATTGTTCTCTCCCATACTGTGACCTGATAGATATTCCTCATGGAAAACCTCTTTTTCGCCAGCCTTGTCTTGTTCGCCTCGGCGCTCCTCGCCGGGATAGTCTTTCACCGACTCAAATTGCCGACCATCCTCGGTTACATCCTGGTCGGCATAGCCCTTGGATCGTCGTTTGCCGATTTGCTCGGGGACGGTCCAATGCTCGAATTCGTAGCTGAAGCGGGTGTATTGCTGCTCCTCTTCATGGTGGGCCTCGAATTTTCCCTGACGGAGTTCTGGAGTGATCGCCGGAAAATTCTGGTTGCCGGAGGCCTGCAGGGGGGCGTGGTCGGTTCTGCTGTCGGGCTTGGCGTCTGGATGATTGGCTGGGGCGTAGCGCCGGCAATCTTGCTCGGGGCTTCGGCGGCAATGTCTTCGACAGCCCTGACCGCAAAGCAGCTGGTGGATCAGGGCGAAATCACGACGCGGCATGGCAGGTCGGCAATTTCGGTCCTCATTTTTCAGGATCTTGCCGCAATCCCCCTGCTTGCCTTGCTCGCGGTCTGGCAGATGGGCGGCGAGCCCAGCTTCATCGATATTGCAGGTGAAGTTGGCAAGGTAATAGCCCTTTTCGCAGCAGCGCTCTTGCTTGCCCGGCCGATCCTTCACCATGGCCTCCTGTTCATATACCGGAACGGAAATGCGGAAGTTCTGGTGCTTGCAGCTTTGACGATCGTCGCGCTGTCGGCCGAAGCTGCACATCTGGCAGGCGCCTCTGCAGCGCTTGGCGCATTCCTGGCCGGGCTTCTTCTCGGGGAAAGCGATGTTCGGCACCGGATAGAGGAAGACCTGCGACCATTTCGCGACGTCTTTGCCAGCGTATTTTTTGTTTCGATCGGGCTTCAGCTCGATGTTTCGCAGGTCATGAGCGCTCCGACCTCGGTGCTTGTCTGGATTGCGATCTTGGTGCCTGCCAAGTGCACCCTCAATTTTGTCGCGCTTCGCCTTTCTGGGTCCTCGTCTCGCGATGCGCTGCAGACCGGTTTGATACTGGCCCATGGTGGTGAGTTTGGCCTCCTGCTGGTTTCAGGAGCCCTTTCCGCTGCGGTCCTGCCAGCGGAGATTGGCCAGCCATTTCTGGTTGCCCTGGTCATTTCGATGGGTCTCGGACCGCTACTCATCCGGGCGAACGAGCAGATTGCCAGTCGCCTGGCCTCTCTTCTTCCCAAGCAGAAGGGCATCGAGCAGGAGGAGGAGAGGTGCGCGGCACAGCAGGCTCAGGCGATGAAGGGGCATTTGATCATCTGTGGAGCTGGACCAATCGGTCGAACCGTTGCGCGTGCAGGCGTTCTCGCTCAGTTACCGCTCGTGTTGATCGAGCCGGATCTGGCGACCTTTCGCAGTGCGAAAAAGATGGGCCTTCCCGTAGTTCTTGGCGATCCCAACAGGCTTGCAACACTTGAGGCGGCGCGGGCGCAATACTCTGACATGCTTGTTATGACGGACCCCAATCCATCGAATTTCCGGCGCGTTATCGACTGGTATCTGAGCCAGAATGCGGGCGGGAGAGTTGTCGCTTATGGAACTCGTGAATTTGCCAATGGTACGCCCCCCCAGGACGATCGCGTCTGCTTCTTCGACCCGGACACGGATATCGGCATTGAATTCGTGTCGCTTGTCTTCAAGTTGAAGAGCCTGTCAGACGAACTGGCTGACGACATCCTTCACAGATTGCGCGCCGAGATATTGGACCCGGTGCGACGCAGGGTGGTCTGAGCCCCTAGATTTCTTCCAGTGATAAGTAGAGTCCGGCCCTGAGAAGGAGACGGACGAATGAAGCGGAG
>NZ_JBANRO010000012.1:0-117606 GCF_037154115.1 Alteraurantiacibacter palmitatis
CCCCCCCCCCCGGGGGGGGGGGGGGGGGGGGGGGGGGGCCCCCCCCCCCCCCCCCCGGGGGGGGGGGGGGGGGGGGGCGGCCCCTTACCGCGCCCGCGTCGAACCCCCACCCCCCAACCCCCTCCCCAAAGGGGAGTGGGGGCCTGCTGGCCCGCCACTATCCCAACGACCTGCTCGTATCGGGCTTTGACATCCTGTTCTTCTGGGATGCGCGGATGATGATGATGGGCCACGCCATGACCGGGCAGAACCCGTGGCCGCGCCTTTATCTGCACGGCCTTGTGCGCGCGCCGGACGGGCAGAAGATGTCCAAGTCCAAGGGCAATGTGGTCGATCCCCTCGGCCTGATCGACGCCTATGGCGCGGACGCCTTGCGCTTCTTCATGTGCGCGATGGAAAGCCAGGGCCGCGACATCAAGATGGATGAACGCCGCGTCGAAGGCTACCGCAATTTCGCCACCAAGCTGTGGAACGCGGCGCGCTTCTGCCAGAGCAACGGCATCGGCGCGAGCACCACCCTCGCCGCGCCTCCCGCCACATCGGCGGTGAACAAATGGATCGTGGGCGAAGTGGTGGAAACCGTGGCCGCGATCGACAAGGCGCTGGCCGATCTGCGTTTCGATGCCGCTGCCAACGCGATCTACCACTTCGTGTGGGACCAGTTCTGCGACTGGTATATTGAGCTGGTGAAGGGCAATTTCGACGCCGAGACGAAGGCCGTCGCCGGATGGGTGCTCGACCAGATTCTGGTGATGCTGCACCCCTTCATGCCCTTCATCACCGAGGAATTGTGGCACGCAGCGGGCGAGCGCCCCTACGAATTGATCTTGGCGCAGTGGCCCGCCCCTGCGGCCAGCGTCGATGCCGCGGCCAAGGCCGAAGTCGAATGGCTGATCGCGCTGATCGGCAATATGCGCACCGCCCGCAACGAACTGGGCATTGCGCCGGGCGCAAAGCTCGATGCCTATCTGCCCGATCCCAGCCCCGCCACGCGCGGCATTGTCGAACGCAACCCTGCCGCGATCGAGCGGCTGGCGCGATTGAACGGCGTGCGTTTCGAACCCGCCCCGGCAGGCGCGGCAATGCAGGTGGGTGCAGGCGATGCCAACATCGTCGTCCCGCTCGAAGGCGTGATCGACATCGCCGCCGAAAAGGCCCGCCTGCAAAAGGCGCTGGAAGTGTCCACCAAGGAAGCCAGATCGCTCGAAGGGCGGCTGAACAACGCCGCCTTCGTGGAAAAAGCCAAGCCCGAAGCGGTCGAAAAGGCGCGCGCCGACCATGCGATGCACAAGGCCGAGGCCGAGCGGCTGGCGGCGGCCTTGGCGCGGTTGGGGTAAGGGCGATTTCCTACAGGGCGGCGATAGGGCATGGCGCGGGCGAAATGATCCGCGCCAGACGCCTTGCCCTTTTGTGTTTTGCCCGACGCAGGTGTCAACTTCGCTTTTTGGGCATTTTCGCCTTTTTGAACAAGTGGTTGCATGGGAATTTGGCGATTGTCACGATGTCAACTTCGTCACTTTCGTGCGTGACCGCCCGCCCCCTCCCCCAATCCCCTCCCCTGATGTGGAGGGGGCTTGCATGACGCTCGCCCTCGCCACCGATGACACCGGCGGGCCGGAGATTTTCGCCAGCCTTCAGGGCGAAGGGCCAAGCGCGGGGATGCCTGTCGCTTTCCTGCGGCTGTCGCGCTGCAACCTTGCCTGCACCTGGTGCGACACGCCCTACACATGGCATTTCGAAGGCGATAACCGCCCGCACCGCGGCGGCGCGACCTATGACCGCCGGGCTAACCAGATCGTATTGCCGCTGGCCGATGTGGCGCAGCGCATCGCGGCGCTGGGGCAGAACCGCCTTGTCATCACCGGGGGCGAGCCGCTGTTGCAAGGCGCGCGGCTGGCCGAACTGGTCGCTCTGCTGCCCGCCATGATGGTGGAGATCGAGACCAACGGCACAGTGGCCCCGCCCGCCGCGCTCGATGCCTGCGTCAGCCAATACAATGTCAGCCCCAAACTGGCGCATAGCGGCAATCCGGCAGAACTGGCGCTGATCCCCGAAAGGCTGGCGCACTGGGGCCGCGAGCCGCGCGCCTTTTTCAAGTTCGTGATAGCCCAGAGCGATGATGTGGAGGAGGTGCTGGCCCTTCAGCGCACCCACGCCATCTCGCCTGCCCGCATTTTCCTGATGCCCGAAGGGACGGACAGCGAAACGTTGCGGCAACGCGAAAGCTGGCTCGCGCCGCTATGCCTGCGCCACGGTTTCCGGCTAAGCGACCGGCTGCACATTCACCTTTACGGGGACACGCGGGGAACATGAGTGATTTTGATGCCGGGGCACAAGATGCACCGGCCCGCCCTGCCTTTCGCGGCGATCTGACCGCCGGGCCGATCACGCGCACGCTGCTGCTGTTCAGCGTGCCCACGCTGCTGGCCAATGTGCTGCAATCGCTGAACGGCACGATCAATTCGATCTGGGTCGGCCGCCTGATTGGCGAAGAAGCGCTGGCCGCCACCGCCAATGCCAATATCATCATGTTCCTGCTGTCTGCCGCCGCATTCGGGCTGGGCATGGCGGGCACGGTGAAGATCGGCCAGCGTTTCGGGATGCGCAATATTGACGGTGCGCGCCGCACATTCGGCACGGTGGTGGGTTTCAGCTTTCTGGTGATGACGGCGATTGCCGTGCTGGGCTTCCTCTTCACCGCCTCGCTGCTCGATCTGCTGGGCACGCCGGGCGTGGCGCGGCAGATGGCGTTCGATTACCTGCGGATGCTGTTCGTTTCGATGCCGGTGGTGATGGCGTCGATCATATTGCAGATGGGCCTGCGCGGATCGGGCGATGCAAAAACGCCGCTGATCTTCATGGGGCTGACCGTGGTGCTCGACATTGCGCTCAACCCGCTGCTGATCACCGGCTGGGGGCCGTTTCCGCAGCTGGGGATTACCGGATCGGCGCTGGCCATGGTGATCGCCTCGGTAACCAGCTTTGGCGCCATGGTCGTGTATGTCTACCTCCGCGATCTGCCGCTGCGCCTGCGCGGGAAGGAGCTGTCCTATCTGCGGCCTGATCCGGCGGAAATGAGCTATATTCTGGCGAAAGGCGTGCCGATGGGCGCGCAGATGCTGATCATGAGCGCATCGGGCATTATCGTGGTCGGCCTTGTCAACCAGGAAGGGCTGATGATGACCGCCGCCTATGGCGCGGCGATGCAGTTGTTCACCTATATCCAGATGCCGTCCATGGCGATTGGCGGCGCGGTCAGCGCGATGGCCGCGCAATATATCGGCGCGGGAAAGTGGGGCGGCATTGCCCGCCTGACGCGCGCAGGGATGTGGGTGCAGTTTGCGATGACGGGCCTTGTCACTGCGCTGCTGCTGGCGTTTGATCGGCCTGCGCTGGTGCTGTTTCTGGGGCCGGACAGCCCGGCAGTGGACATGGCGCGGCATATCCAGTTTCTCGCCAGCTGGAACTTCATCATCTTTGGCGTCACGATGATCCTGACATCGGTGATGCGCGCGGCTGGTGCGGTGTGGGTGCCGCTGGCGATTTTGGCCGTGTCGCTCTACCCGGTGCGGCTGGGCTTCTATTACCTTACCTATGACGCGCTGGGATCGGATGCGATCTGGTGGAGCTTTCCGGTGTCGGCCTTTTCCGCGCTGCTGCTGGCGTGGTGGGCCTATGCCAAGCTGCCCTGGCGCGAACGCGCCCATGCCGAAACGGCGGCAGAGGCGCAGGAACAGGCCCATGCTGACGGGCAACCCGCCGGGCGCATGGTGCCCGATCTGTGATCGGCCCGCGCGGTTGGAATGCGCTGCAATGTTCCGGTGACCAGCCGGAACCAGAGGGCCAACGCCCGCCCGCAGGTGCCCCGTACTCCGGACTTGATCCGGGGGAAGGGAACAGCACCGAGGACCGCGCGCCCGGATGGGCGTGCGGAAGAAGCAAGTCGGCAGGGAAGCGTCAGCTTCCCTGCGTGCGCCAGCGCTGCACCACGCGGTCGACCTGTTCTTCCTCGCCGCCGTGCTCGCTCCACAGCTGGAGGAAGCTGGGATCTTCGGAAGCGGGGCGCTTGGCCTCTTCCAGATTGTCGAAGCTGACGCGGATGGGGATCGACACGCCTTCGCCGCAGATGATGCATTCGCGGTTGCGCAAGGCGGGAATCGAATCGAGGAAACCGCGCGCGCCTTCGGGCATGGCGGCCTTGACGAAAGCCTGGTCGCGGTCATTGTTGAGGCGCATCGAAATGATCGTGCCGCATTGCGACAGCACGCCTTCGGCAAGGTCGCTGGGGCGCTGGGTGATAAGGCCAAGGCTGATGCCGTATTTGCGCCCTTCCTTGGCAATGCGCGAAAGGATGCGGCCCACGCTGGATCCGTCGGCATTGCGTTCGTTGGGGACATAGCGGTGCGCTTCCTCGCACACCAGCAGGATGGGGCGGGTCTTTTCCTGCCGGCCCCAGATGGCAAAGTCGAACACCATGCGGGAAAGCACCGCCACCACGGTGGAGGTAATGTCCGATGGCACGCCCGACACGTCGATGATCGAAATCGGTCGCCCGTCGCCGGGCATACGGAACACCTTGCCGATGAACTTGGCCATCGTATCGGCCACCAGCATTCCGGAAAACATGAACTGATACCGCGGATCGGCCTTCAGTTCCTCGATCTTCGTCTTGATGCGCATATACGGCGCGGTGGTGGTCGCCTTGTCCAGCTTGCCCATTTCGTCCTGCAACATATTGGTCAGGTCGCTGAGCAGATAGGGGATGGGCGAATCGACGGTGATCTTGCCCATTTGCTGCGCCATGCGGTTCTTCGAGCGCGCGGCGAGCAGGCATTTGGCGAGGATGTCCTTGTCTTCCTGCAGATCGTTGCCGCTGGATTTCAGCAGCACTTCGCAATGCTCCTCGAAGTTGAGCAGCCAATAGGGCATTTGCAGGTTCGACACGTCGAAAATGGTGCCCGTGGTGCGAAACGCGGCGGAATATTCGCCGTGCGGGTCGATCATCACGATGTGGCCCTGTGGCGCCGCCTGACAGATGCGGTGCAGCAGAAGCGCGGCGCTGGTCGATTTGCCTGTGCCGGTGGAGCCGAGCAGCGCGAAATGCTTGCCCAGCAGCGCATCGACATAAATCCCGGCGCGAATATCGGTGGTGGGATAGACGGTGCCGATCTCGATCGCGCTGCGCCCGTCGCTCGAATAGATCTGCCGCAGATCATCGGTGCTGGCCGGGTAGACCAGCGCGCCGGGGATGGGATAGCGGGTGACGCCGCGGCGGAAGCCGTGAATCTTCCCGGTCAGGCGTTCCTCCATCCCCTCGCCCATGAAGTCGATATTGGCGACCACGGCGTTGCTGTCGCCCCGGCGGTCGCGCCGCTGGTTGCGCACGCTGGCCAGCAGCCAGCCGTCGCGGGTGCGGATCTTGATCTGGCTGCCCACTTGGCCCGCCAGCGCGATGGAGGGATCGGGATCCTCCATGCACTCGTTCAGCCGCACCATGTCGAGCGCAATCTGCGAGCCGGAACCGGCGATTTCCAGCACGACGCCAATGGGCTGCATCCGGTTGTCCGAATGCGCGACGTCGCCTTGTTCCGTGCCCCGCGCCGCCGCAGGCGTTACATCGGCGGCGGGAGTGCGCGCGCCATGCGGATAATCCCGCACCGGAGCTTCGGGAAAGGGCGACCGCGGCATTTCGTTCATGTTGTGCGTTATCCGGTGGCAGATTATCCACCTTCCGACCTAGGCACGCGAGGTTAATATCAGGTCAATTTCAAACCATTGGCTGCGCGGGGCAAGTCCCGGCAGGCGTCAGACCAAGGCGTAGAGGCGGCCCGCGGCCCAGCCCATGAACACCGACATCGCCACCGCCAGCAAACCATAGGCAAAGGCGTTCTCCTGGCTCTGTTCGGCCACCACGCGGTCAAACCCCTCCTTGCGCACATCGACATCCACACTGGCCGAGGCGATCACCCGCCCGTCGCGCACGGCGAAGGTTTCCGCGACATACCTGCCCACCACCACGTTGGATGGCAACGATATGCGGGCCTGATACAGCACGCCTTCGGAAATGGTGACGCTGTTCTCGTTCTGCTGGAACAGGCCCAGCCGCCGGCGCAGATCCACCAGCCCGGCGGTGAAGCGGTCATATTGCGCCTGGTCGATCGTGCCGGTGGGCGAAAGCTGCAACTGATCGAGGCCGAATTCGTAAATCGCCGCGGTGCGCGGATCGACAATCTCGGCCACCGGCGCGGAACTGGCCAGTGCAAAGAAGGACGGGACCGAGCGGAACGAAGTGGCCTCCGCATTCACCCAGATGCCGGCAATGCGCTGCTTCTCGCGGATGCGGATCGCCTGCGAAGGGCCGCGCAGGATCACCACGATATCGTAATCATCGCCCCCTCGCCGCCCGTCCGGTTCCAGAATGGCGCCGAACAGAAGCAATTCCGCCCCGGTAAAGCCCTGCCGCACCAACACTTCGTGCTGGCTGATCTCGGTCACCAGAATGGGATCGGCCTGCGCGCGCAGCGGTGGCGCCCACAGCGCCGCGAGAACCGCCAGCAGTGCGGCAAAGATCCCCAGCCCCCTCACAACGGCACCTCGGTATATACCTCATCCGGCACCACGCCCAGGCCGAACAGCATCCGCAGCGCCACCAGCAGCACGATCACCGCCAGCGCCAGCCGCAGATATTCGGGCTTGGCGCTGATCGCGATCCGCGTGCCGATCTGCGCGCCGCTGACCGATCCGATCAGCAGCAGCCCCGCCAGCACCAGATCCACGGCCTGCGTCGTGAGGGCATGGACCATAGTGCTCATCATCGTCACGAACAGGATGTTGAACAGGCTGGTGCCCACCACGACATTCGCGCTCATCCCCAGGATGTAGAGCATGGCCGGAACCAGAATAAACCCGCCGCCAACGCCCATCAGCATGGTCAATATGCCCACCACCATGCCCAGCAACAGCGGCGCGAGCGGGGAAATATAGAGGCCCGAGCGATAGAACCGCCAGCGCAGCGGCAGGCTGGCGATCAGCGGGTGGTGCCGCCGCTTGGCGGGACGCGGTGCGTCTTCGGGACGGCGGTTCATCGCGGATAGGCTTTCGCGCCCCATCAGCGCGCCGATCGTGCCCAGCAGCAGGACATAGAGGACAGAGATGACCACATCGATCTGGCCCCAGGCTTCGAGCACATTGAAGATCAGCGCGCCCAGCAGCGACCCCAGCAGGCCGCCCGCCACGGTCACCCCGCCCATCTTGTAATCCACCCCGCCCCGGCGACTTTGCGCAATCACGCCCGACACGCTGGCACCCGTCACCTGCGTGGCGGCGGAAGCCGCGGCAACGGTGGGCGGGATGCCGTAGAAGATCAGCAGCGGGGTGGTGAGAAAACCGCCACCCACACCGAAAATGCCCGACAAAATTCCCGTGGCACCGCCCAGCAGCACGATCAGCAGACCGTTCACCGCAAGATTGGCGATGGGCAGATAGACATCCATACCACCCGCCTAACCCATAGTCCGGCTGGATAGAAGGTGAACGGCGCCTTTGCCTCAAAAACCGGCGGATAGTGTGAGCGCCGGGCCACTCGCAGGCTCGGCATCGCCCGCCACGCGGAAGCGGTAATCGGCCGCCAGCCGGGCGCGGGCATCGCCCAGGCGGAAGGCCAGCGATGCGCTTGGCCCCACATCCAGCCGCGCGCCGTCCGCTTGCGCGCCGCCCCAGGCACCGGCACCGGCGCGCAGGTCAAAGCCATCCGCATTCCCGGCAACCGCCCGGTCAAGCCGCGCCTGCCCGTCCACAAAGGCGGTGGAATCGCGCCCGCCGACATAGCCCGCCTGCACATAGGCTTCGGCCGCAAAGCCCGCCGGCAGGCGCTGGACCGGCAGCTCGCTGACCGCGAAGACCGCCGGGCGCACTTCGTTGCCATTCGCCCGGCTTGCCGCGCGCACTTCGCCCGCCACGCGCAACGGCAGCGCGGCGAGCGGGCGGACGGACAGGCCCAGCGCTGCCTCCTCCTCGCGCGCACCCTGCAAGGCCACCGCGCCGCGCAGATAGGCCTGCGGGCGCTGGTGCGAGGCGGCGGCCAGATCGAAGCGGACAACCGCGCCCGCCTGGCTGCGGCCATAGGAGGGGCGGCCCGATGTGATCGGCGTGGTGGTATCCTCGCGCCACATCAGCCAGCCATCCGCGCTCCAGCGGCTTGCATTGCTTGCGGAACTGCGCGCAGCGGCAGCCGGGGGCGCGGCGGCCACGTTCGGGGCAGCAGGCGCAATCCCGCTCGCCTGCATCGCGGCGGCGGCGACGGAATAAAACTGCGCGATTTCGGGAAGTAACCGCATCTGGGAAAAGCCCGCCGCCATAAGCAGCGCGTGTCCGGCCGCTATTTTCGGCTGGACGGGCCTTGCCGCCTTGTTTGCGGACATTCTCCCACGCCTGCTTTCTGCTGCGGGATCACCAGGCGCGGCAAGGACGGAAGGCAGCGCGGATGGCGGTTCCGGCGCAGCGTCGGGCGCGAGCGGCGGCGCAAGCCCAAGCGGAGCCGGGTTCCAGTCGGCAGGGTCGAACGGGCCGGACAGCGCGCCTGTGTCCTGTGGCAAACGTCTTTTGGTTTCCGGGGCAGGCGCGCGGGGGCGGGGAACGGGCTTCGGATCGGCCACGAAACGTGCCGCGATCTGCGGGGCGATCGGGCCCAATTCGGCCAGCGGAGGCGCCCAGGTGAAGGCGCGCAGCACAACCCACCCGGCCAGCACCAAAGCCAGCAGCATAAGCGGCTGTCCCCGGGCGGCGGTGTGGGCAGTGTGGGCGTTGTGCGAACCGTTCATGCCGCAAACCCGCGGCCGGACATCGCGCCATTGCGCCAGTGTGCGGGCGCAAGCGGTTTCTCCGCCGCATCCAGTGGAGCGGCCGGATGGATGTCATGCAGGGTCTTGTGCCAATGCAGCGCGCCCCCGCGCAACTGCCGCCAATAATCCGCCAGCGCCCGCCGCCCCGCCATGATCGCGATCACATTGGCAACCGGAATGCGCAGCACGGCCCGCACACCTTCGATCCAGCCATGTTCGCGCGCGGTAAAGGCAAAACGCCAGGCCGCCCGCCAGATGAATGCCGCCAGATTGGCTGATACCAGAAATGTCAGCAGCGGATCCGCCTGCCACGGACGGGACAGCCCGCCAAAGTCGAGCAACAGGAACAACGCGGTCAACGCGAAGAAACTGTATCCGCAGGCCAGCACCAGCGCGGCAAATGGCCCGCGCCGGTCGCGCAGCCGCATCCACCCTTCGAGCAGGCGCCCCATGCCCGTGACAGGCCGCGCTTCCGGTGCAGTGCCCGAACCCGTTCCCCAGCCCAGCCGGTCCCATCCCTGCAAGGCGATACCGTGCACCCAGCGCGCCTTTTGCCGCACCGCCTGATCGAGCCGCGCGGGAAAGAAGGCGCGCGTGGCGATCAGCGATCCGTCATCGCCGTGCACGCGCAGGAAGCGCGAACGCCCGCCCAATGCATGGACCCGCATCCCGATCTCGTAATCCTCCGTCAGCGATTCGACCGAGAACGGGCCGGGAGAGGGCGATCCCGGATCTGCACGGCGCATCTGCTGTGCCAGCCGGTGCAGCATCCCCCGCTCGATCGCACAGCCAACCCCGGCGGCGGGAAGGCAGGTGCCCAGCCAGTTGCGCACCACCATGGTCTTGCCGTGCGCCTCGGCAAATTCCTCGCAATAATGGCTGCCGATCCAGCGGGATTGCGGCTGCGGCAGGGGCAGGACGGGGATCTGCACGAATTCGGCGTGATCCACCGCACGGTCGATCAACGCCAGTTCGGCCGCATCAACCATGTCCTCGGCATCGTGCAGCAGGACCAGCCGCGCCGGCCGCCCGCGCCGCGTCTCGTCCACTTCCAGCGCGCGATAGAGGCGATTCAGGCAATCGGCCTTGGTACTGGGCCCGTCGCAATCATGCACCACCAGCCGCACGCGCCGGTCAGTGCCTGCGCCGCGCATGGCAGATTCCAGCGTGGCCGTGTCATTGCGGTAAATGCCAACATAGATGACATAATCGGCCTGCGGCCAGGCCTGCAGCGCGTGGGCGATGGTGTGGCCGATGACCCGGTCTTCGCGCCAGGCCGGGATAAACACCGCCGCCGTGCCCGCCAAATGGCGGCACCGCAGATCCTCGCGGTCAACCACCAGCCGCTTCGCGTGACCCGACAGCTTGAGCCAGCCGAACAGGCCATCGACTAGCAATTCATCCAGCGCACCGATCAGGAAGAACACCCCGGCGAACAGCAAGAGTTCACGCTCCATCAGCGCCAGCCAATGCAGCAACGTCCAGTCGCCCATCTTCCCCTTGCGTCCCGCCTGTTATGCCCCGGGCAGCCTGCGCACCCTACGCGCGACTACCTATTCTGTCCGGCCTAACCCAGATGGCAAAAAAGGCAATGGGGTGAACGGGACAGCCTGCAAGAATCGTCTGGCCAGCGCAGGTTATGCAAAAAGGCGGGCCGGATCACGCCAGCCCGCCATGGGTGCATCGCCGTTCAAAAATCAGGCCTTGTTGACCGGCGCGTCCTCGCCCAGATCCTCATACCAGGCCTCCACCGGGCCGCTCAGCTTGATGGTCAGGGGGCGGCCGCGCCGGTCCATCGCCTTGCCGGCCTGCACGCGCACCCAGCCTTCGGACACCGAATATTCCTCGATATCGGTGCGCACCCGGCCCTTGAAGCGGATGCCCACGCCGCGCCGCAGTTTCTCGGCATCGAAGAACGGGCTGGCCGGATCGATTGCCAGATGATCGGGCGGCATGTCGGCCCCCGATGCGGCGGCAGGATTGGTTTCGGGAGCGGGCTGGGCATCCTGTGGCGGAGCGCTGGAGGTTTCGTCTGTCATGCGCCTGCGCTTAGCCGCTGCCCCGCCATCAGATCAAGCCGCCCCGGCTTGCCCCCTGCCCGGCCCGTATCAGCCCAATGGCCGCTTGCCCTTTTGCGCGGGCGCATTTAAGGGCGAGCGCCTGTTTGTCAGGCACGTGGCCTGGGAGAATTCGTCGGCCTTGCGGGCGTGGCGGAACTGGTAGACGCAGCAGGTTTAGGTCCTGCCATCGCAAGATGTGGGGGTTCGAGTCCCTTCGCCCGCACCAGCGTCCGTCCCGTTTCCCCGTTTCCGGCCTCAGATCGGTTTGAAAAGAAGGTTACCCAATGCAGATCGTTGAAACCAGCAATGACGGCCTCAAGCGCGCTTACACGCTGACCATCCCGGCCAAGGATATCGAGGCGCGGATCGACAGCGAAGTGAAGAAGATCGCGCCGCAGGTGCGGATGCCGGGCTTCCGTCCGGGCAAGGTGCCGGCGAATCTGATCCGCAAGATGCATGGCGAGGCGCTGCATTCCGACGCGCTGAACACCGCGCTGCGCGAATCGGTCAACGGCCTGATTGCCGAAAAGGCGTTGCGCCCCGCGCTGCAACCGCGCGTCGACATGGCCGAAGGCTATGAACAGGGCAAGGACGCCCAGCTGACGGTGGAAGTCGAAGTGCTTCCCGAAATCGAAGCGCCCTCGGTTGACGGGCTGAAGCTGGAAAAGCTGGTCGTGCCGGTTACCGACAAGGATCTGGACGAGGCGCTGGCCCGCTTTGCCGCCAACCAGAAGAGCTGGAAGGACGCCGCCAAGACCAGGAAGGCCGCCAATGGCGATCAGCTGATCATCGATTTCGTGGGCCGGGTGGATGGTGTCGAATTCGAAGGCGGCAAGGCCGAGAATACCCCGCTGGTGCTGGGTTCGGGCCAGTTCATCCCCGGCTTCGAAGATCAGCTGGTGGGCGTGAAGACCGGTGACACGAAGACGATCACCGTCACTTTCCCCGCCGATTATCCGGCGGAAAACCTCAAGGGCAAGGACGCCGAATTCGACATCACCGTGCAGGCGGTGAAGGTCGAGGACGAGACCAAGGTGGACGAGGACTTCGCCAAGTCGCTGGGCCTCGAAAGCCTCGACAAGCTGAAGGATCTGGTGCGCATCCAGCTGGAGCAGGAAACCGCCGGCCTCACCCGCACGCAGATGAAGCGCCAGCTGCTCGACAAGCTGGCCGCCGATCACGATTTCCCCGTGCCGCCGACCATGGTGGAGGCCGAGTTTGCGCAGATCTGGCAGCAGCTGCAGGCCGAAGCCGCGCGTGAAGACGATCCCGAAGCCGCCCGCGCCGAGATCGAGGCGGAAAAGGACGATTACAAGCGCATTGCCGAACGCCGTGTGCGTCTGGGCCTGCTGCTGTCCGAAATCGGCCAGGCCAATGGCGTGGAAATCACCGCCCAGGAAATGTCGATGCTGATCCAGCAGGCCGCCGCGCAATACCGTGCGGAAGATCGCCAGCGCTTCATCGAATATGTCCGCAGCGAACCGATGGTGCAGGCCCAGCTGCGCGCTCCGCTGTATGAAGACAAGGTGGTCGATTTCCTGTTCGACAAGGCCGAAGTGACGACCCGCGAAGTCACCCGCGAGGAGCTGGAAGCCGCGATCGAAGCGGAAGAAACGCCCGCCGCCGACGCGAAGCCGGCGAAGAAGGCTGCGGCCAAGAAGCCCGCCGCCAAGAAGGCGGAAGCCAAGGCTGACGAAGCCGAAAAGCCCGCCGCCGAAAAGAAGGCTCCGGCCAAGAAGGCAGCCGCGAAGAAGGCAGACGCTCCGGCCGAGGAAAAGCCCGCCGCCAAGAAGCCGGCGGCCAAGAAGTAAGGCGCCGCCGCAAGTGTGGTTGGGAAAGGGGCGGCCCGGCGACGGGTCGCCCTTTTTCGTATCCTAGAAGCTGCCCGACACGCTGAAATTGAACACTTGCCCGATTTTCAGGCGGCGGTCCTCGGTGAACAGCACCGGCGCGGTGTCGCGCGGCCCGTCATAAATAGTGCGCACCATCACGTTGCGCCCGTCAAACAGATTGCCCACGCGCAGCCGCATCGTCAGCCCCAGCACATCCTTGTTCTCGACGAAGGCCGCTCCGAAAGTGGGCACGTTGTAATCGAGCGTCACCTCCGCCACGCGATAGGCGAGCGCGTTGGTTGTGTGGCGAAACTCCAGTCCCCAGGCCCAGGTGGTTTGCGGCACGTCGTGGCGCAGATCCAGCCGCAGTTCGAAGGGCGAATTGCGGTCGAAGCGGCGCTTCTCGCCCGTGACAGGATCGATCAGCGAGCTGTCCTCTGCCGTCACCCGCGCATCCAGTTGCGCGCCCTGCCAGCCCACCGCCGGGCCCAGTTGCAGCCGCCCGTTGAAGCGCAGGCCATAACGGCGCGCCCGGTCGATATTGCCGCGCGATTCCAGCCCGCCAGCTGTGGGAATGATCGTGATGAAATCTTCCACCCGATGGTCGAACACCGCCAGCGTGGCCGATCCCAGCACGCCGAAATTGCGCGTGATCTCGATCTCGCTTTCCCAGCTTTGATCGGGACGCAGCTGGTTGTTGCCCGAATTCTGGTTGTTTTCCGACAGGTTCACGCTGGCGAGGAAATCGCCGAAATTGAGCTGCCCCACACGCCGCGCCAGGCGGAAACTGATATCCAGCCCGTCCGCCGCTGCCCACGCCAGCGAGAGCGAGCCCTTGGGCCGCAGGAAGGTGCGTGACAGCGCGTTGCTGCCCGTCTGCGAAATGGTGGAATGTTCCGCGCCTGCGCCAATTTGCAGGCTCAGCCCGGTGGCAAGCTGCGTGCCGTAGCTGAGGATCGATTCGTACCGGTCCTCGCGCACGCCGCCCTTGCCGGCCGGGAAGGGGATTTCGACAAACGCCGTTTGCGCCGGGCTGTAGATGAACAGGCTGCCCACATTGTCCAGCCGGTTGAACGCCGCCTCGGCCGACAATTGCCAGTCGCCGCCCAGCATGGCCCACGAATATTCCGCGCGGCCAATCCGCTCGCCCGTGTCGCTTTGCCGGGTGAAACGCGTCCCGAAGGTGGGATCGCTGCCGACATCAAACAGCGCCTGCGTGCGAAAATTGCCGCGCCGGAAACTTTCGAGCGCGATCAGCTTCAGCCGCCCGTCCAGAAACGGAAATTCGACATCCGCACCCAGTTCATAGCGCCGCTCGTTATTCTGCGTGCGCAGCGCCTCCAGATAATCGGGCAGCGGATTGCCGGTGATGCGGCTTTCGTTTTCGTAGCTGCGGAAGATCACCAGCCCGCCGGTCAGGTTGAGGTTCACCTTCACATCGGCCGCGGGTTCAAAGGCGAAGCTGCCGGTTATCTGGGGGCTGCGAAAATTGCCTGCCTGCGTGTTGAAACGCGGGTCCACCGTGCCATCGGCATAGGTGAAGATCGCGGGCCCTTCTGATCCGCGGATGAAGGTATTGACCGACAGGCCCAGCGAGTAATCAACGCCGCGATAGGTGCCGCGCGCGGATATGTCGCCCTCGCTCCAGCCGATGGGTGCGGGGCCGGTGGAGGCTTGCGGCCGCCAGCTGAAATTGCCGGCAATGGTGCTGGTCTGGGCAATGACATTGGCGACCTGGCCCGAAAGGCCGGGGATTTGCAGGCTGGCTCCGTCGACAATCTCGATACGCACCACATTGGCCGCCGGGATGCGCGCCAGTTCATCCTGCACGCTGTTCGATTTGCTGGAGATACGATCGCCGTTGATGAGCAGATTGCCGCTCGCCTCACCAAAGCCACGCCCGCCGCCGCCCGGCCCGCCGCCGCTGATCTGGAAGCCCGGCACCTGCCGCACCATGTCCAGCGCGGTGCGCGGTGCCACGCGGGCAAAGTCGGCAGGGTAATAGACGCGCGGCGCATTGGTCAGCGCCAGTTCGGCGGCAAGGGGGGCGGCATCTTCTGCGGCGGGGTTGGCAAGCAGATCACCCGGATTGACCGGCACCTGCGCCTGCGCCTCTGCCGCTTCTTGCCCGAATGCTGGCACAGCGCCGCTCAGCATGGCGACAGCCATGGCGACGCGACCCGACCGGTTCTGGCAGTTTGAAAGCAGCTTTGCATCCCCCTTGGTGCAGCAAGTTGACTAAGTCCGGCCCCGCTAGACCCAAGGGACAGGGGTGGCAACGGGCTTAATGTAACAAACTGTCATTCCCCGTCGGGTGACCACGGGGCAAAACGCGGGTGCATCAGGGCGGCGGTCCGCGCCCGTTCAAAGGCTGCGCCCGCCTGCAACACGCGGTGATCGCTCCATTTGTGGCTGATGAAGGACAGGCCCACGGGCAGGCCCTCCACCGCGCCCATCGGCACGGTCAGATGCGGATATCCGGCAATCGCCGCCAGACTGCCCGCGCCGATGCCGCTGGTGAAATGGTCGCCCAGCACCAGATCGATCGGCCAGGCCGGGCCTTCGGTGGGCGCGATCAGCAGCGCGACATCATGCTGTGCCAGCAGCCGGTCGATTCCCTCTGCCCCTGCCAGCCGCAGCGCATTGGCGCGCGCGGCGGCATAGGCTTGCGTATCGGTGGTTTGGGCGGCGGTTTCAAAAATGTCCTGCCCGAACCAGCGCATTTCGGCGGCCGCATTGGCGCGGTTGAAGGCGATCACATCGTCCAGCGAACGCACCGGAATATCGGCAGGCGATCCGGCGAGATAGGCGTCCAGCCCCTCGCGCAATTCATACAGCAGCACCGTATATTCATCCGCCCACATCTGCGGGTCGGGGGCGTATTCGATATCCACCAGAACCGCTCCCGCCCGCTCCAGATCGGCCAGCGCCTGCGCAAATACCGCAGCCACGCCTTCATGGCCGCCGATCTGCCCGCGCAGCACGCCAATGCGCACGCCTGCGAGTGAAGCGGTGTCCAGCCCGGCGGTGAAATCGCGGGCAAAGTCGTCGGCGTCGGCAGTGGCAGGGTCTGCCGGATCGCTGCCCGCGATTGCCGTAAGCAGCATCGCGGCATCGCGCACGCGCATCGCCATGGGCCCGGCGGTATCCTGCGAGTGGCTGATGGGAATGATATGCGTGCGGCTGACCATGCCGACCGTGGGCTTGAATCCCACAATCCCATTCACGCTGGCGGGGCAGGTGATCGACCCGTCGGTCTCTGTGCCGATCGCCGCCCATGCCAGACCCGCTGCCACCGCCGCCCCGCTGCCGCTGGAGGAGCCACAGGGGCTGCGGTCGGTCGCGTGCGGATTGCGCGTCTGCCCGCCCACTGCGCTCCACCCGCTGGAGGAGCGGGAGCTGCGGATATTGGCCCATTCGGACAGGTTCGTCTTGCCCAGCACCACGCCGCCGCTCTGCCGCAAGCGGGAAATGAGCGGCGCATCGCGCCCGGTCATGTTGGCTGCCAGCGCCAGCGATCCAGCGGTGGTGGGCCATTCGCGGGTCTCGATATTGTCCTTCACCAGAACACTGCGCGCAAACAGAGGGCCATACGGGTCAACCACCGATGCAAGAGCATCTTCGGCGGTGGTGGCCTGCACGATGACGGCGTTGAGCAGTGGCCCGGCGTCGTCCCGTGCGGCGATGCGTTCCAGATAGCTGGCGGGCAGCGCGTAATCCGGAACCGGGTGGGAGTGCAAAGAACCCTGCGCCGCGCCAAGGGATGGGGTAAGGACAGCAACGGCAAGTCCGGCGGCGAGGATACGGTGTTTCATGCGCCATGTCTGCGCCGCCCCACCGGCATTGGCAATATGGCCCGAAGCCTCGCGCTGTTGCGGACAATTTTCCGCCCCCCTTGCACATCACGCCATCAGGCGCGACATAGGCGCCATCTGATTACTTGCGAGGGCATTCATGTTCGATCTGTTCGGCGACAGCCGCGACCGTTTTTCTCCCGATCCCGTTACCGGCGCGCTGGTGCCTGTGGTGGTGGAAAGCACCAGCCGCGGCGAACGCAGCTTTGACATTTTCAGCCGCCTGCTGCGCGAACGCATCGTGTTTGTCACCGGCCCGATCGAAGACAACATGGCCAGCCTGATCGTGGCGCAGCTGCTGTTTCTGGAAAGCGAGAACAGCCAGGACATCTCGATGTACATCAACTCGCCCGGCGGCGTGGTGACGGCGGGCATGGCGATCCATGACACGATGCAATACATCAAGCCCAAGGTGCGCACCGTGTGCATCGGGCAGGCCGCATCGATGGGCAGTTTCCTGCTGGCCGCGGGCGAGCCGGGTATGCGCGTGGCGCTCCCAAATGCCCGCATCATGATCCACCAGCCCAGCGGCGGCGCGCGCGGCATGGCGTCGGATATCGAGATTCAGGCCAAGGAAATCCTGCGCATCAAGGCGCGGATGAACGACCTGTATGTCAAATATACCGGGCAGAGCCTGGAAGCGGTGGAACGCGCCATGGACCGTGACACTTTCCTGGAGGCCGACGAAGCGAAGGCTTTTGGCCTTGTCGATGCCGTGTTTGCCCACCGGCCCAAGACCGACGGGGAAGAAACGGCACCAGGAACGGGCGGCGCGCCGGAGTAAGGAAACCCCTGCCCATCTGTAGCATTTTGGCAACCCTGTCCTTTCAGGCTGGCGCAAGGCGCGGGGATATAGGACAGGGCCTGATTGATATATCGCGCGCGCGGTTTACACTGCCGCGGCGAGTCCTGTGCTTTGGCGGGCATCCCGTCCGTATGGCGCAGCAAGGAAGGTTATGACCAAGTTGAGCGGATCCGATAGCAAGAGCACCCTTTACTGCAGCTTCTGCGGCAAGTCCCAGCACGAGGTGCGCAAGCTGATCGCCGGCCCCACTGTGTTCATCTGCGATGAATGCGTGGAACTGTGCAACGACATCATCCGCGAAGAAGCCAAGGGCGGCGTCGCGGGCAAGAAGGACGGCGAAATCGCCACGCCGCGCGAAATCTTCGAAACGCTGAACGATTACGTGATCGGACAGGACCGCGCGAAGAAAGTGCTCAGCGTTGCGGTGCACAACCATTACAAGCGCCTGAAATATTCGGGCAAGTCGAACGATGTCGAACTGGCCAAGTCCAACATCCTGCTCGTCGGCCCCACCGGCAGCGGCAAGACGCTGCTGGCCCAGACGCTGGCGCGCACCTTCGATGTGCCCTTCACCATGGCCGATGCCACCACGCTGACCGAAGCGGGATATGTGGGCGAGGATGTGGAGAACATCATCCTGAAACTGCTGCAAGCCAGCGACTACAATGTCGAAAAGGCGCAGCAGGGCATCGTCTATATCGACGAAATCGACAAGATCACCCGCAAGTCGGAAAACCCCTCCATCACCCGCGATGTCAGCGGCGAAGGCGTGCAGCAGGCGCTGCTCAAGCTGATGGAAGGCACCACGGCCAGCGTGCCGCCGCAGGGCGGGCGCAAGCATCCGCAGCAGGAGTTCCTGCAGGTGGACACCACCAACATCCTGTTCATCTGCGGCGGGGCGTTTGCGGGGCTGGAAAAGATCATCGGTGATCGCCTGCAAAAGCGCAGCATCGGTTTTGGCGCCAATGTGTCCGATCCCAGCAAGGCGCGCGTGGGCGAAATGCTGCAAAAGTGCGAGCCGGAAGATCTGCTGAAATTCGGGCTGATCCCCGAATTCGTCGGCCGCCTGCCGGTGATTGCCACGCTGCACGACCTCGATGTCGAAGCACTGGTGACCATCCTCAAGGAACCGAAGAACGCGCTGGTCAAGCAATATGCCCGCCTGTTCGAGCTGGAGGATGTGACCCTCACCTTCACCGACGAGGCGCTGGAGGAAATCGCCAAGAAGGCGATAACCCGCAAGACCGGCGCGCGCGGCCTGCGCTCGATCGTGGAGGCGCTGCTGCTCGACACCATGTTCGACCTGCCCGGCATGGATGGGATTTCCGAAGTGGTGGTGGATGCCGATGTCGTCCACGGCCGCAAGGAGCCGGTGCGCGTGATGGACGGCAAGAAAGCCAAGAAGGAAGAAGCAGCCTGATCGCTGCGGCCTTTCTGCTCGCGGCGGGGTTTTCCGCCGCGCTCTGGTGGCTTTCGGCGCAATATCGCCCGCGCTTTGCGGGACGCAGGCGCATGGTCATGAACTGGGGTTTTGACGGGAAGCCCAATTCATGGGCCCCGCCGCGTGTGGGACTGGCGATTATCCCTGTGCTTGGCACGCTGGTCTTGCTGGCTCTGGCGGTACTGCTGGCATGGTTGACCCCGCCCGAAGAGAGGGCGGCGGCATTGCCCGTAATCCTGCTGGGCGGATTAGGCCTGCTGGCGGTTCATGCTGGCCATCTGCATTTCGCCCTGCGCCAGCGGGACGACTAGCCGCAGCCCCCGCAATCGGCGCCCGCCACCTCCACCTGCACGGTTACATGGCCGATGGCGTGGTGGTGCGCCAGTTCCTCGGCCAGATCGTGCAGGAAGGCGTCCCCCGGATGCCCGCCGGGCATGATGAGATGCACGGACAGCGCGGTTTCGGTGGTGCTCATCGGCCAGATGTGCAGGTCGTGCAGGCTGGCAACGCCGGGAAGGCCTGCCAGAAAGCCGCGCACTGCCGCCACATCGACATTGGCCGGTGCCGCACCCAATGCCAGCTTGACGCTCTCTTTCAGCAGGCCCCATGTGCCCACCGCGATCACCGCCACGATCACCAGGCTCACCAGCGGGTCGATCAGCGCCCAGCCGGTGAGCAATATCACCGCGCCCGCCAGCACCACGCCCACCGAAACCAGAGCATCGGCAGCCATATGCAGGAAAGCGCCGCGAATATTGATGTCGCCCTTACGCCCGCGCATGAACATCAGCGCGGTGGCGGTGTTGATCGCGATGCCCACGCCCGCCACCCAGATCATCGTCCAGCCCTGCGGCTCCACCGGATCGATCAGGCGGAGAACCGTCTCGAACAGGATCGCGCCAATCGCCACCAGCAGCAGCATGGCATTGGCGAGCGCGGCAAGAATGGTGGAGCTTTTCAGCCCCCAGGTATAGCGGGCGCTTGGTGGGCGCCGCGCGGCAAGGCTGGCCCCCCACGCGATAAGCAGGGCCAGCACATCGGACAGATTGTGCCCCGCATCGGCAATCAGCGCCATCGAATTGGCGAGGATGCCGAACACCGCTTCCACCACCACGAAGGCGGTGTTGAGCACTACGCCGATCGCAAAGGCGCGGTCGTGGTTTACCGGGTCATGATCATGGCCATGCCCGTGATGATGATGCCCCCCGCCCATCGCGCGTCAATCGTACACGCAGGCGTCAAGCCCGTCGCGGCGCACCACGCCGATCCGCGCTTCGATCGTGTTGCCATAACGGCGGGTAAAGCCGGTGGGGTTCACCACTTCGCGCCGTTTCGGGCTGGGCAGGGCAGCGGCCATGCGGCTGGCCTCGTCCCGCGAAAGGCGCGCGGCGGATTTGTTGAAATAGCGCTGCGCCCCGGCCTCCACACCGTATGTGCCAATGCCCGTTTCCGCAACGTTGAGATAGACTTCCATGATCCGCCGCTTGGTCCACAGCGTTTCGATCAGAAAGGTGAACCAGGCTTCCAGACCTTTCCGGAAAAAACCGCCGCCCTGCCACAGGAACACGTTCTTGGCGGTCTGCTGGCTGATGGTGGAGGCGCCGCGCTCGCGCTCGCCCGCCATGCGTTCCTGGATGGCCTGCTCGATCGCTTCGGTATCAAAACCGTTATGCGTGCAGAACTTGCTGTCCTCGGCTGCGATCACGGCAGACACCATGTTCCGGTCGATCCGGCTCAAAGGCTCCCAATCGCGTGTCACCGCGTTTTCGTCCAGCAGCATGGTGAGCGTGTAGGTGACGGGCACAAAACGAAACAGCACGACCAGCACCAGGCTGAGCGCGACGAACACGGCTAGTGCCTTTGCGATCCACAGGGCGATGCGGGTGGCCATCGCCCGGCTCTAGCGAATGGTTTCCCGAATCAAAAGGGCCGGACGCGCCCGCCCGGCCCTTTCGCAAATCATGGCTGGTCGATCACGCCATTGCGGGCAGCAGGCGTTCGCTGGCAATCCGCTGCATCGCCTTTTGCAACTTTTCAAACGCGCGCACTTCGATCTGGCGGATGCGTTCGCGGCTGACATCGTATTGCTGGCTGAGTTCCTCCAGCGTTTGCGGATTGTCCACCAGACGCCGTTCGGTCAGAATGTGACGCTCACGCTCGTTCAGGCTTTCCATCGCCTCCACCAGCATTTCGCGCCGCATATCGGCTTCTTCGGCCTCGGCGACGACCACATCCTGCAAGGGGCGGTCATCGGCCAGCCAGTCCTGCCATTCGCCGCTGCCTTCCTCGCCATTGCGCATGGGCGTGTTGAGCGAGCCGTCGCCGCCCATCATCATGCGCCGGTTCATGTTGACCACTTCCTGTTCCGGCACGCCCAGATCGGTGGCGATCTTGGCCACTTCCTCCGGCGTCAGGTCGGTATCTTCATAGGCTTCCATCTGGCGCTTCATGCGGCGCAGGTTGAAGAACAGCTTCTTCTGCGCGGCGGTGGTGCCCATTTTGACGAGGCTCCAGGAGCGCAGGATGAATTCCTGCATACTCGCCTTGATCCACCACATCGCATAGGTGGCAAGGCGGAAGCCGCGATCAGGCTCGAACTTCTTGACGCCCTGCATCAGCCCCACATTGCCTTCAGAAATGAGGTCACTCACCGGCAGGCCATAGCCGCGATACCCCATCGCGATCTTCGCCACGAGGCGCAGATGGCTTGTCACCAGCTGCGCGGCGGCTTCGGGATCGTCATGTTCCCGGTAACGCTTGGCGAGCATATATTCCTGCTCGGCCGTCAGCACGGGGAACTTCTTGATTTCGGCCAGATAGCGGTTGAGGCTCTGCTCCCCGCTCAAGACTGGCATGGTGGTGCGATTGTTGCTCACGGTTTACCTGAACCTTTCTGTTGTCGACCGCCTGATGCCGGCCCCTGCTGGGCACCTGACGTTTAGCGGCCACCTGTTGGTCCATCCATATAGACGAACGGCACGCAATGTAGGACGCAATTCATCGATTTGAATGACCGCATTGGTCGATAAGTTCCCGCATATCGGGCGGAAGCGGGCTTTCGAAGCGGTGGGATGTGCCCGTTGCCGGGTGAACAAAGCCGAGCACGGCGGCGTGCAGCGCCTGCCGCTGGAATCCCAACCGGGCGAGAATCGGCCGCAATTGCGAATGTGTTCTGCCATAGACCGGGTCGCCCACTAGCGCATGACCGATTGACGCAAGGTGAACCCGCACCTGGTGGGTGCGCCCGGTTTCCAGGCGGCATTCGATCAGCGTGCAGCCATCCAGCTTTTCCAGCGTGCGGTAATGGGTGACGGCGTGCTTGCCGCGCGATGCATCGTCGGGCAGCACGGCCATCTTCTTGCGATCGGCATCCGATCGGCCCAGCCGCTTCGCAATCGTGCCCTGCGGCGGCGATGGATGCCCCTGGCACACCGCCAGATAGGCGCGTTCCAGCGAATGATCGGCAAACTGCCGCGCCAGTCCCTCATGCGCCCGGTCGCTCTTGGCCACCACCAGCAGGCCGGATGTATCCTTGTCGATCCGGTGCACGATGCCCGGCCGCGCCACCCCGCCAATGCCGCTCAATTGCCCGCTGCAATGGTGCAGCAGCGCGTTCACCAGCGTGCCATCGGCATTTCCGGCAGCCGGGTGCACCACCATGCCGGCGGGCTTGTCGATCACGATCAGATCGGCGTCCTCATAGACCACAACCAGGGGGATATCCTGTGGGTGAGCCTGTGGATCATCGGGCGGCGGCACCGCAATGGCATAATCCGCACCTGCCGCCACTTTGGCCGATGCGCTGGTGGCCTGCTGCCCGGACACGGTCACCTGTCCTTCCGCGATCAGCGCCTTCACCCGCTCGCGCGACAGGCCGCTTGCCTCGGCCAGCAATTTGTCCAGCCGCCCTGCTGCCTCCAGCGTGCCTGCGATCGTGGTGCCGTTATCCGCCATATCGGCCGCGCCATAGCGGCAATTCGCCCTGCGCGGTATGCAAAAGGCGCCGGGAAAGCCCCGGAAACCCTTTGCAGGACAAGGCCGCATCGCTAAGTCAGCCGCCAAGTGCCCCTTCCTTAAAGGCCCGGAAACCTTCGATGACATCTTCGCTTGATCTTGCTGCCCTGCTCTGTTCGCGGCTCTGCCACGATCTGCTCAGCCCTGTGGGCGCGATCAATAACGGTCTGGAACTGCTGGCCGAGGAGAAAGACCCCGAAATGCGCCAGCGCTGTATCGAGCTGCTGGAACAAAGCGCACGGGTAAGCGCGGACAAGCTGAAATTCTTCCGGCTGGCTTTCGGCGCGGCCGGGGGTTTTGGCGAAATGGTGCCCACCGACGAACCGCGCACATTGATCGGCGCGCTGGTGGCCGCGAACGAGCGGTTGCAGCTCGACTGGGCGGTTCCGCTGGGCAGTCTGCCCAAGCCGGCGGTCAAGGTGCTGCTGAATCTGGCGGCCATCGGCATGGATTCGCTGGTGCGCGGCGGGGTGCTGGCGGTGGCGGCGGAAATGCGCGACACGGCAAAGGGCAAGGTCACCGAAATCGCCATGCGCGCCAGCGGGCCGCGCGTGGCATTCGACGAATCGATCGGCCGCGCGCTGGATGGCACCTTGGCGGCATCCGAATTGTCGGGCCGCACTGCGCCCGCACACATGGTGCATCTGTTGGTGGCGCAGGAAGGCGGCAGCCTGCAGGTGGCGCACGCGCCCGATGCGCTGGTGGTAGGTGTCACCCTGCCCGCGCCCGACGGCCTGATCGGCTGATACAGGCTTCCCGCGATGCCCAGCCCGTTTCCCCGCGATCCGCTGGTTCACCGCGAAGTGCCCTCGCCCAACTGGAACGAGCGCAAATGCCCCATCACCATGGTGGTGCTTCATTATACCGAGATGAAGCCGGTCGAGGCCGCGCTGGAACGGATGTGCGACCCGGCAGCCGAAGTCTCCGCGCATTACTGCATCACCGAAGAAGGCGAAGTGATCCGCCTGGTGCCGGAGGAAAAGCGCGCCTGGCACGCAGGCAAATCGTTCTGGCGCGGGCAATCGGATGTGAACAGCGCCAGTGTGGGGATTGAACTGGATCACCCCGGCCACGCGCTGGGATACCGCCCCTTTGCCGATGCCCAGATCGAGGCGCTGATCCCGCTGCTCGATTCGATCGTGCGCCGCTACAAGATCCCTTACGCCAATGTGGTTGCCCATTCGGACATAGCGCCCGCGCGCAAGGTCGATCCGGGCGAGCTGTTCCCGTGGGCGCGGCTGGCGCGATACAAGCTGTGCCTGCCGCAGCCCGAACGGCTGGATCTGGGCGATCCGTTTGGCAATGACGGCGCGTTCCTGCTGGCGCTGGAACGGTTCGGCTATGACATTTCCGATCCCGTGAAAGCGATCGAGGCGTTTCAGCGGCGCTGGCGGCCTGATGTGATCGACGGCCTGCCCGATGGCGAATGCCGCGCGATCCTGTTCCAGCTGTTGCTGGATCGGGACGAGGGGCGCGCGCGCTAGAGCTTTATGCCTATTTAACATTGCATTAGGCAATTTTCCGATTCGGGGTTACCCTTCGCCCTGTCACGCCGCAAATGGCGGACGCAGGTAGGGGGAACGGGGATGCAAAAGAAGCTTTTTGCCGAGTTTTTCGGCACTTTCTGGCTGGTGTTCGGCGGCTGCGGGTCAGCCGTTCTGGCGGCGGCTTTTCCGGAACTGGGAATCGGTTTTGCGGGCGTATCGCTTGCCTTTGGTCTCACCGTGCTGACCATGGCCTATGCCGTGGGGCATATTTCGGGCGGGCATTTCAACCCGGCCGTATCGCTGGGGCTGGCGGTGAGCGGGCGCTTCGGCTGGAATGATCTGTTGCCTTATTGGGCCGCACAGGTGCTGGGCGCCTTTGCGGCATCGGGCACGCTGTTTGTCATCGCATCGGGCATGGCCGGGTGGAGCCCCGGCGGATTTGCCAGCAACGGCTTTGGCGATCTGTCGCCCGGCGGCTATTCGCTGCAAGCCGTGCTGCTGATCGAAGTGGTGCTGACCGCAGGCTTCCTGATCGTGATCCTGGGCGCCACATCGGCGCGGGCACCGGCGGGCTTTGCGCCGATTGCCATTGGCCTTGCGCTCACGCTGATCCACCTCATCTCGATCCCGGTTTCCAACACCTCGGTCAATCCGGCGCGTTCCACCGGCGTGGCTTTCTATGCCGAGACGGCAGCGGTGGGGCAGCTCTGGCTGTTCTGGGCCGCACCGCTGATCGGGGCGGTGATTGGCGCTGCCATCTGGCGCTATCTGCTCGCCACGCCGGACGCGGAATAGGCGCGTGGACGGGCGGCGGCTGGTCAAAGCGCGCCGCCCTGCCTATATCGGCTGGGCCAGGGGGCCGGGCAGCCGCGGTCCCGCAAGGGATCGAGGAAAGTCCGGGCTCCACGAAGCAAGGGTGGCGGGTAACGCCCGCCGGGCCGGCGGCGCAAGCCAAGGGTCAAGGGAAAGTGCCACAGAGAGCAGACCGCCGATGGCCCCGGACCTGATCCGGGGCACAGGCAAGGGTGAAAGGGTGCGGTAAAGGCGCACCGGGGCGCTGGCAACAGGGCCCGCATGGCAAACCCCACCCGGAGCAAGACCAAATAGGGGTCCCGCGCCAATCGCAAGAACGGCAGGGGTGCTTCGCCCCGCTGGGACCCGGGTTGGTTGCCAGAGCGCGTCCGGCAACGGGCCGCCCAGATGAATGGCTGCCGCCGCCGATACGGTCCTGTTTTCAGGATACCGTCGGCGGTACAGAACCCGGCTTACAGGCCCCCTGGCACCTTTAGGTATCTTTCAGTCGCGCTCAGGCCGGGGCGCGATGGCTGATGCCGATTTCACCGTCCGCTTCGACCGCCTCGATATAGCGGCGCGTGGCGCCTTCCAGCACCAGCGCGGTCAGGCGTCCGCTGGAATAGGCGCCGGTGTCAATGCCGATGCGGTTGCCCTTGTCCTGCGGCTGGTCGGTAATCGAGTGGCCGTGCACCACCACCGCCTCAAACGGATCGGGATGGCTCAGGAACGGCTCGCGGATCCAGCGCAGATCGCTCACCTTCTGCGAGGCCAGCGGCGTTGCCGGATTGATCCCGGCATGGACGAACAGGTAATCGCCAATGCGGATCATCTCCTCGAACCCGGAGATGAAATCCAGCACATCGGCAGGCACCGTCGCCGTCCACAGCTCCTGCAACTCGTCCACCGGTGCGCTGGCCAGAACCTTTGCGGAGATGCCGAAACTCTGCATTGTCTCGCGCCCACCATGGCGCAGGAAATGGCGCATGGTCTCCAGGCTGGTGAGGCTCTTTACCAGCAATTCCTCGTGATTGCCGTACAGGATGCGCACCTTGCGCCGCGCCTGCCATTCGCGAGCCAGCGCCAGCACGCCGGCCGAAGCCGGCCCCCGGTCGACCAGATCGCCCAGCAGGATCACCGTGGTATCGGCAGTGCCGCGGGCATCATCCGCCTCGATCGCACCGGCCAGCGCCTCGAACAGATCAAGCCGGCCATGAATATCGCCCACGGCATAGACGCGCTGCCCCTGCGGTATATGGGCAACAGGCCCGGAAGATGAGGGCGAAAAGAGTGAACGGAGGAATTGCAGCATTGCGGATTGTTCGCCTTTCGCTGTTGTCATTGGGATCGGCAGCCCCTCGTTTCAACAGGCGCGGTCGTTTTTTGCCCGTGCTTGCGGCGCGCGTTGCGCTTCTGCACTGGTGCAGTGTCATACTGGTGCAAGAAATCAACACTTCTGCGCCGATTCGCGCTGCATTGCGCAATTGAACTTGTGCAACGCAGCACCGATGGGCACTTTCCATGGGTGCTTGCGGCTACTGGCCCGCCTTCAAATTAAAGAGGCCGGAACGCTTTCACGCAGGTGGGACGAGGCATCCTGTTTAACCACAGCAATTGAGGGATATTGCTCATGCTTACGTCCGTTCGCAGCCTGATGGCTGCTACTGTTCTCGCCGGTTCCGCTTTCGTCGCTGCTCCTGCAGCCGCGCAGGACATTGGCGTCGAAATCTCCGCCAATGCCGCCATCGTCAGCGAATACCGCTTCCGCGGCGTCGATCTGTCGGGCGGTGACATCGCCATTCAGGGTGGTATCGACCTGGCGCTGCCGGCTGGCTTCTATGTCGGCACCTGGGGTTCGTCGATCGACGAAACCACCGTCGGCTACGGCCACACCGAACTGGACATCTACGGCGGCTGGTCGAGCGAAGTCGCCCCCGGCGTGACCTTCGATGTCGGCGGCATCTTCTACCTGTATCCGAATGCCGGCGCGGGTGATTTCGACTATTACGAACTCTACTCCTCGGTCGGCTTTGAAGCCGGTCCGGCTGGCCTGACGCTGGGCGTGGCCTATGCGCCGAAGCAGGATTCGCTGAGCAACACCGACAACTTCTACATCTACTCGGATGTCAGCGTCGGCCTGCCGGGCACCCCGATCTCGATCGACGGTCACCTGGGCTACACCGATGGCTTCCTGACCTACACCGCCAATTCCAAGGCGTGGGATTACTCGATCGGCGCGTCGGTCGGTCTGGGTGAAACCCTGTCGCTGGGCGTTGCCTATGTCGGCGCGGAAGGCAATTCGGCTCCCTACAACTTCGTCGATGACGCGGTTGTTGTGACCCTGTCGGCCAGCTTCTGATAGCTGCCTGATACGCAAACGGATTGGCCCGCCCTGGCAACAGGGCGGGCTTTTTCGTGCCCCCCCCCGCGCTCAATCGAGGTAGAAATCCACCGTGGTCACCACGCGCACCTTCTTGAACGGCGTATCGGCCACCCCCCAGCCGCCGCCATCGCCATCGCGGGCATAAATCTCGAAATAGCCCTGCGTCGCCTGCCGGATGCCGCCCACGCCCGCGCCGGAATCCTGCGCGAATTGTTCCGCCGCGGCACGCGCATCACGCGTCGCCTCTGCCACCATCTCGGGCTTGATGTCGTTCAGCCTGGTGAAGGTGTAAGCCATGGCCGAACCTTCCTCCAACTGCACCCCGCGCCGCACCAGATCGCTCTGCTCGCGCACCGCGCGCTGGGCCCGTTCGATATCGGTGGTGCGCAGGGTCATGCGCTGGCGCACGGTGAAGCGGGTGACCCCGTCCATGGTGAAGCTCGACACATTGGCGCCTGTGGGCTGCACCGCGTCCTCCGGAAAGCCCAGCCCGGCAAAGAAGGCGCGGATGCTGGCGGTATCGCGGTCAACGCTGGCCTGCGCGCTCGCCATGTCAGCCGCCGTGGCGGAATAGGAGATGGTCCAGGTGGCCAGATCCGCCATCACATCGCGCTCGGCAAGCCCGCGCACGGTAACCGAGCGCTCGGCCAGCTTCATCCGCGTAAGGCCATCGCCCAGCAGATATCCCCCAGCCACCAGGCCCAGCGACAGGATCGCCGCAGCGCTCAAAACCAGCGGGCCGGGCGGGCGTTTCCAGAAAGGGGTGGCGGACGGCACGAGTTCTTCGCTATTCCCGGTCATGTTGGGTTCCTTCGCTGGCACACGCCAAGGGTTGCGCTTGAGGATGGTGGCGCGCATCCCCATATCTTATGGCAGCGATGAACCGTGCTTGAATAGCGATGAATGGAGTTTTTCCGTGAGCATTTCCTACCTCCATACCATGATCCGTGTGACCGATCTGGACGAAACGCTGCGCTTTTTCAGCCTGTTGGGCCTTGAGGAAGTGCGCCGGAAGGAGAGCGAGAAGGGCCGCTTCACGCTGGTCTTCCTCGCCGCGCCAGGTCAGGAGGACGTGGCCGAGGTGGAACTGACCTATAACTGGCCGCCGGAAGATGGCAGCGCTCCCGAAACCTATACCGGCGGGCGCAATTTCGGCCATCTCGCCTATGCGGTGGACGATATCTACGGCACCTGCCA
This sequence comes from Alteraurantiacibacter palmitatis, assembly GCF_037154115.1. Taxonomy (NCBI): domain Bacteria; kingdom Pseudomonadati; phylum Pseudomonadota; class Alphaproteobacteria; order Sphingomonadales; family Erythrobacteraceae; genus Alteraurantiacibacter; species Alteraurantiacibacter palmitatis. The sequence continues at coordinate 28,706 of NZ_JBANRO010000012.1, forward strand.
GCGGCTGATGGATGCGGGCGTGACGATCAACCGTCCCCCGCGCGACGGGCACATGGCCTTCATCCGCACGCCCGACAACATCTCCATCGAACTGCTGCAAAAGGGCGGCGCGAAGGAGCCGCAGGAGCCGTGGGCAAGCATGGAAAACACGGGCGTCTGGTAAGCCGCCGCACGCATTGAGGGGCAAGTTAAGCTTGCCAAACTGCCCCTCTGCCTCCACCGCACCCCCTATGGCGCAGCGCAAATACCCTCAGGTCATCATTGTTGGCCGGCCCAATGTCGGCAAATCCACCCTGTTCAACCGGCTGGTGGGCAAGAAGATCGCGCTGGTCGATGACCAGCCGGGGGTGACGCGCGACCGGCGTTTTGGCCATGCGGGGCTGATGGGGCTGGAGTTTGAAGCGGTCGACACCGCCGGGTGGGAGGACGAGGATCCCGAAACCCTGCCCGGCCGGATGCGTGCCCAGACCGAGTTGTCGGTGAAGGGCGCGGATGCGGCGCTGTTCGTGTTCGATGCCCGCGCCGGGATCACCCCGCTGGACGAGGAAATCGCCCGCTGGCTGCGCGGCCAGGGCGTCCCCACCCTTGTGCTCGCCAACAAGGCCGAAGGGCGCGCGGGCGATGCGGGCATATTGGAGGCCTATGCGCTGGGCCTGGGCGAACCGATTGGCGTGTCGGCCGAACATGGCGAGGGGATGGCCGAGGTCTATGCCGCTCTGGTTCCCATTATCGCCGACAAGGGCGATCTGCTCGAACGCGAATACGAGGCGGAAGTGGCCAAGGCCGCCGATGCCACCCGCGCCCGTGCACAGCGTGCCGAGGCCCGCGCCGAACGCGCCGCGCTGCGCGCCGAAGCGCTGGAGAACGGTGAGGAGTGGGAAGATTCGCCCGAGGATCTGACGGTAGAGGACGAGGAGGAGGACTACGATCCCACAGCGCCCCTCTCCCTCGCCATTGTCGGCCGCCCCAATGCGGGCAAGAGCACGCTGATCAACCGCCTTCTGGGTGAAGACCGGCTGTTGACCGGGCCGGAAGCGGGCATCACGCGCGATTCCATCTCGGTCGATTGGCAATGGACCGATCCCAGGAGCGGCGAAGTGCGCGATATAAGGCTGGTCGACACCGCCGGTATGCGCAAGCGCGCCAAGGTGCAGGACAAGCTGGAGCGCCTGTCGGTCAGCGATGCCAAGCGCGCGATTGATTATGCCGAAGTCGTGGTGCTGCTGCTGGATGCCACGCGCGGGCTGGAAGTGCAGGATCTCAAGATCGCCAATCTCGTGCTGGAGGAAGGCCGCGCGCTGATGGTGGCGATCAACAAATGGGATGTGGCCGAAGATGCCAGCGGCCTGTTCAACGGCGTGCGCGCCGCGCTCGATGAAGGGCTGGCGCAATTGAAGGGCGTGCCGCTGCTGGCGGTATCGGCCAAGACGGGCAAGGGGCTGGACCAGATGCTGTCCGCCGCGTTCGAATTGCGCGAGGCGTGGAGCCGGCGCGTGCCGACGGCCGGCCTCAACCGCTGGTTTGACGAGGCGCTGGCCACCAACCCGCCGCCCGCACCCGGCGGAAGGCGGATCAAGCTGCGCTATATCACGCAAACCAGCACCCGCCCGCCGCGCTTCGTCATCTTTGGAACACGGCTGGACCAGCTCCCCACCAGTTACGAACGCTATCTGGTGAACGGCATAAGGCGCGAACTGGGTTTTGGCGCGGTTCCGGTTCGGCTTACGCTGAAAAGCCCGAAAAACCCGTTCGACCGCAAACGCTGACGCTTGCAATTCACAGGGCTGAGGCAGAACTTCCCTTGGGGCGGTTAGCCTGGGGAGTCGGGCCATGGCACATTACCGGATCGAATATTTCCGCGAAGGCACGCATAGCGGCGACAGGGTGAGTCTGGAGGTGCCCAATCTGGCAACCGGACTGGTGGTGGCGGATATCAATCGCCCGCACGGCGATGTGGAATTGTGGGATGGCGACCGGCAGATTGCCCGGCTCCACCGCGAAAGGGGCGGAGCCGGGGGGTATTGGCAGATAGGCTAGAACGGAAGAGGGATCATTCCTCGCCCGCCGCCTTGCTCTGCAACTGGACGTAGTTTTCCAGGCCCATGCGCGCGATCATGTCGAACTGCTTCTCCAGAAAATCGACGTGCTCCTCCTCGCTTTCAAGGATGTGGGCGAACAGGTCGCGGCTGGTGTAATCGCGCACGCTTTCGCTGTATTCGATCGCGTCGCGCAGCACCGGCAGCGCTTCCATTTCCAGCGCCAGATCGGCCTTGAGGATTTCCTCGACCGTCTCGCCCACCTTCAGCTTGTGGATCGCCTGGAAATTGGGCAGCCCGCCCAGGAACAGCACACGATCCGCCAGCGCATCGGCGTGCTTCATTTCGTCAATCGATTCGTGGCGTTCGTATGCGGCCAGCTTGGCAATGCCCCAATTGTCGAGCACGCGGTAATGCAGCCAGTACTGGTTGATCGCGGTCAGTTCGTTGGTGAGGCACTGGTTGAGATAGTCGATAACCTTGTCATCGCCCTTCATGGCGTAGGTCTCCTGATTGATCCAATGGCCGGATCATAGGCGCGCGCAGGAGCATTCTGGCAAGCGAAACCCGTGTGACGATATGTCAAAAACGGCGGAAAACCGGGCTTTTGCGAATGCGTGTCAGGATAGGCGCGCTAATGCAAATCAGGCCGCGATTGTGGCCGGCGCGATGGACTCGCGCTCTTCGGCAATCAGCTCGTTCGCATCGTCGAGGCATTGCCCGCAATTGGGCCGCTTGCCCAGCGCGGCATAGACGCTTTCCGCACAGCCCCCGCTGCGGCGCGCCATGTCCCGCAGATCGGTCTCGCGAATGGCATTGCATATGCAGATATACATGGGCGAAAGACACCTTGCCGACGATGTGCAAGGGTTAATGCGAGTCGCTTTCAATAGCAAGCATTATTGCGAGCGATTATCACTCGCGCCGTTATCTAGCGCGGCAGGCGGTTGGCAAACATCCGGCGATAGGTGGCGCAACGCCATATCCATTCGAGCGGCCCCTGCCGGAACCGGCCGAGCCAGACGCGCGAGAAGGTGAGCATCAGTGCCCAGCCCAGCAGCACCACCAGCAACAATTCTGCCCGGTGCAGGCTGCCGAACAGCCCACCGGCCCAGCCCTGGAATACCAGCATCATGACCAAGGACGTGCCGACATAATTGGACAAGGCCATGCGCCCCGCCAGCACCAACCGCGCGGCCAGCCAGCCCGTATGCGGCCGCGCGGCCCAGCGCGCCAGCAGCACCGCACCGCCCAGCAGCAGCGGAATATTCGCCAGCGGCCCCAGCCCGAAAAAGGCCAACTGCGTGACATAGGGCGTGAAACCCTGCCCCATCACCCACAGCCCGGCCGCCAGATTGGCGATCAGGCCCGCAAGCGCCAGTCCAACCGCCGCTGGGCGCGATATCAACATGACCGAGCCGTCATCCGCCTGCCTTCCCATCACATGGCCGCGGAACAGGGCCAAACCGATCAGGATCAGGGGGATCGTCTCATACAGCGCAAGCTGCGCGTAATAGGCAACAAGGCCCGCTTCCTCGGTCAGCCGGTAATCCAGCACATCGGCATAGCTGCCCTGCCCCAAGACCGCCGCTTGGGCCGACGCCTCCTCAAGTTGCGCCTGCCAGAAGCTGGCATAATACTCCACCACATGAGGCGGGGCTGCGCTCAACCCTGCCTCGACCATGGCCGGCGTCAGGAAGGCCAGCGCCTGAACCCCGGCACCCACAACAGCCCATATCAGCCCGATTGCCAGCAGCCGTTCGGCCGGCAGGCGCAGGAACAGCAGCGCGCCCAGCCCGCCGCAGGCATAGGTGAACAGGATGTCGCCACGAAACAGCAGCGCGAAATGGGCAAGCCCGATCAGCGCCAGCAGGATCAGCCGCCGCACCTGCAACTTCACCGCCGCGCTATCGCCGCCCGCACTTTGCCTGGCACGCTCGACAAACAGCAGCAGGCTCGCCCCGAACAGCAGCGTGAACAGGCCGCGAAACTTCCCGTCCACCGCCACGAATTGCACCAGCCAGATCCAACGGTCGGCCGCATTGCCGCCATTGGGCAGCGCGCCGGGCCAGTAATAGGCGATATCGACATGGCCAAAGGCGGTGACATTGGCAAGCAGGATGCCCAGCACGCCAATGCCGCGCATCAGGTCGAGCGCGACGAGCCTCTCCTGCGTGGGAACGGGGGTAGCCGGTGGGGAAGATGGCGGTTCCAAGCAGGCCTTCCTTGTTGAAAGGCCGCGCTTAGGTCAGTTGCGGGTCACAAGGCAATCGGTCCCGCCGCGCTTCAGCGCGTTGCAGGCGTTCTGCGCGGCGGCCTGGCTGGCATAGCCGGCCGCCAGAAGCCGGGTGACATTGCCCGATGCCACCATCATGCGTTCCGCCCCGGCCAATTCGGGACGGCCCGAAAGCTGGCTCCACAACCGTTCGGCATTGGCCCGTACCGAAAACGCGCCCAGTTGCACGCGCCACGGCCCGCCGGTGGCGGCTTGCGATGCCGCAGCCGCAGCGGCAGGGGCTGCCCGCACAGGGGCGGGAGGTGCCGCAGGTGCTGCCGGGCGCGCCGCCGGTTCGGCCTGCGCAAAGGTGGCGCCCGCCTGTGCCGGGCTGTCGGTTCCGGTGGCGCTGCGCGCTTCTGCGATGGCAGAACGCGCCGCAGCGACCGAGGGCGATACCGCGACACTGGCAATGGGGCGCGGCACGCGTGGGCTGGATGCGGCGACAGGCGATGCGCTGGCCGAACTGTCGCCCGATGCGCGCAGCGCCAGATCGGCCGCCGCCAGCTCCGCCGATCGTGCAGCGAGTGCCTCGGCGCGCATGGCCTCGGCCAATTCCGCGGCCCGGCGCCGGTCAGTCAGCGCGATATGTTCGTCCATCTGCGCAATCGCAGGGCCAGCTTGCGGCAACCCCGCCGAATTGGCGAGGGTGAGCAGAGCATAGGCGCGCACCCAGTCCCGCTCCACCATGTCGCCGTTGAAATGCGCAATTCCCAGCAGATATTGCGACCGCGGATCGCCCCGGCGCGCGGCATCTTCCACATAGGGCAGCGCCTCTGCCCGGCGGCCTGCCTGAAACAGCATCAGCCCGTATGTATCAGCCGCCTGCACATGGCCCGCTTGCGCTGCGCGGAAATACAGCGCTTCGGCCCGCGCTTCGTCCTGCGGCACACCGCGGCCCAGCCGGTAAGCCTGCGCCAGATTGAACATGGCATCGGCATCGCCGGTCGCCGCGGGGCCTTCCCACGCTGCCACGGCCGCCGCGTAATCGCCCCGTCCCCATGCATCCACGCCTCCGCGCACATCGGCCAGAGCCGGCGCTGCCAAGGCCGCAGTGCCCAGCAAGGCTGCTGCAACCCATGTCCTGTGTGCCGCGCGTGCCATCAATCAACCCTCTTGCAAATTGCGGTGCCATATCGGGCCTGCGTGCAGCCCGCCCGCAGGAACAATCGGCATCATCATAGTAAACCAGCAATTAGCAAAAGATTTATGCCGCCATGCCAAGCGGACGCTCCGCCTGCGGCAAGCCATCGCATCCGATACCCGGCAACGGGCATTGTTCATCTATTTCCGCGCCCTTAACCCAAAATAAACGGTGATCTGCGAACTCCCTGTCAGTGAAGCGCCGGAGCAACCCATTTGCCCGGCCGGATTTCTCAGGGGGACACCTCAGTGCGGGTATTGGCATTGGCATCTCAGAAGGGCGGATCGGGCAAGACCACGCTTGCCGGGCACCTCGCCGTGCAGGCGCAGCGCGCAGGGGCAGGCCCGGTGGTTCTGATCGATATCGATCCGCAAGGCTCGCTGGCAGACTGGTGGAACGAACGCGAGGCGGAATTTCCCGCCTTTGCGCAGACCACTGTTGCGCGCCTGGCCAACGATCTGGCGATTCTGCGCCAGCAGGGCTTCAAGCTGGCGGTGATCGATACGCCGCCGGCCATTACCATGGCGATTCAGTCGGTCATTTCGGTGGCCGAACTGATGGTGGTTCCCACACGCCCCAGCCCGCACGATCTGCGCGCCGTGGGTGCCACGGTTGATCTGTGCGAACGCGCGGGCAAACCGCTGATCTTCGTCGTGAACGCCGCCACCCCCAAGGCGCGCATCACCTCCGAAGCGGCGGTTGCGCTCAGCCAGCACGGCACCGTTGCGCCCATCACCATTCACCACCGCACCGATTTTGCCGCCAGCATGATTGACGGGCGCACGGTGATGGAAGTCGATCCCGAAGGCCGCAGCGCACAGGAAGTTGTCGCCCTGTGGCATTATGTTGCCGACCGGCTGGAAAAGAACTTCCGCCGCACCGTGTTTGCCGCCCCTGGCACCAAGATGGTGGCGGGCAATGGTATTGCCCGACCGCAGCAAGGCGGTTTTGGCCGCCGCGTGGCGCAATAACATGGCGAGGGCGGCAGTGGGCGAAGTCAAATCCTTTGCGTCCCTCGGGCCGCTGCTGCTGGCCCGCAAGGGCACGGCCAAGCCGGCGATGCGCGTCCAGCTCGATGCCGATTCGCGCGGCAATCTTGATGCGATGGACGAGCTTGCCGCCAGCCAGGAAGCGCTGGGCTGGAACGACATGGGCGACGAAACGCCTGCTGCGACCGGCATGGCTGCTGCGACAGGCTCGGCTGCTCCGACCCAAAGCGAAAGCGCACCGGCTGTCGAACCCGCCGTGCGCCGCCAGCAACACGAACTGGTGCACCGCATTGCCGATTCGAACCTTGCCGCGATGCAGGAACAGGAGCGGCCAGACGATGCCGCCCGGCGCGCCGCGTTCACGCTGCGTCTGGATGCCGAACGCCATCTGCGCCTGCGCCTTGCCAGCACGGTGAACGGCGAAAGTGCGCAGGCCATCGTGACGCGCGCGCTCGACAGCCTTCTGGCCGAAATGCCGGAAATCGACGAACTTGCCGCCAAGGTGCGGGCGCCCGGTCGGGCTTCGTCCCGTTCCGGCCGTGGCCGCCGCAAATCGCAGGATTGAGGGAAAGACGCGTATCATGGACACGACCGACACCCGCCTTCGCCTGACCGGGCTTGCCTTTGGCACCGCGATGGCATCGGTGCTGCTGGCTGGCTGCGCCACCACGGTGCCGCAATCCGCCGATGCCGCGGCCACTGCTGCGCAAACCGCGATGGCCGAGGGCCGCCACGACCGTGCGCTGCGTCTGGCCGAACAGGCCGTGCAGGCCGATCCGCACAACGCCGCCACCCGCGCGCTGCTGGCCAAGGCCTATCTTGATGCCGGGCGTTTCGCTTCGGCAGAGACGACCTTTACCGATGCGATGATGCTGGGCGACAACAGCCCGCGCACCGCGCTCAGCCTCGCGCTCGCGCTGACCGCGCAGGCCAAATACACCGAGGCCGGCGCATTGCTCAACGCATGGGAAGGTCGCCTGCCGGTGGCCGATCTGGGCCTGGCACTGGCGCTGGCAGGCCAACCCGATCGCGGCATCCACCTGATGACCAACGCCATTCGCGGCGGCGACGACACGGTGAAGATGCGCCAGAATCTCGCCTATGCCTATGCCGTGGCGGGCCGGTGGCGCGAATCGCGCCTGATGGCATCGCAGGACGTGCCCGCCGATCAGGTTGGTGCGCGGATGGAACAATGGGCGGCGATGGCGGCGCCCGAAGCTTACGAACAGCGCGTGGCCCGCCTGCTGGGTGTGCCCGCTGGGGTGCGCGATGCGGGCCAGCCGCTGCATCTGGCGCTGTCCAACACGCCCACGCCGCAGCAATTGGGGGCAGAGGCTACCGCGCTTGCCGCGACGCAGGCGCCCGCAGCCCCGATGCCCGCTCTTGCCGCTGCTCCCCAATCGCCCGCCCCTCTCGCGATGGCAGTGCCTGCCAACGGCCGCGAATTGCCCGCCGTGGGCAGCGCGTCGTTGACAGAACGCGCGCCCCTTCCCGCCATGGCTCCAGTCTCGGTACCCGAAACATCCCGCATGGCTGCCAGCACCAGTTTCGCGCAGGCCTTTTCCGGCGAAACGCAGAACCAGACCGCAACACCCGCTCTCGACGCCAGCAGCTTTGCCGTTGCCGACCGCGCGACTTCGACCGCCGCACCGGCCACCCGCCCTGCTGCCCCTGTCACCAACCGCTATGCCGCCGCCGCGCAGCCGCGCGAGAGCGCCCAGGCAGCCACTCCCGCAGCACCGGCCACCCGCCGGAGCGCCGGCGATGGTTCGCATCTGGTGCAATTGGGCAGCTTCTCAAGCGAACAGGGCGCACGCCGCGCATGGGGCATCTATGTCAGCCGCCATCCGCAGCTTGCCAACCACGAGATGGTGATTACCGAGGCGGTGGTGAATGGACGCCGCTACTTCCGCGTGTCGGCGGGCGGGTTTGACCGCAGCGCCAGCCGCGCCATGTGCGGCCAGATCAACGCCCGCAGCAGCGATGGCTGCATCAGCTGGGCCGCGGCGAGCCCGCTTCCCGGCGCGGTGGATCGCGGAATCCGGATGGCCAGCCGCTAAGGCATTAAAGACATCAGCGCGTTATACGCACGCCGCCCTTCCACAGGGCGGTGACGCGGCCTTGCACCGGCTGCCGGTCGAACGGGGTATTGCCCGCGCTCGCTTCCATCTTGCGCGAATCCACCACCCAGGGGCGCTCAGGGTCGACCAGCGCCACATCGGCTTCGAGCCCCGCTTCCAGCGCTCCCGCAGGCACACCCAGCAGGTGAGCAGGATTGCGCGCCACCAGATCGAAAGCGCGCGGCATATCGATCACGCCATCGCGCACCAGCGTCAGCACCATGGCCAGCAGCGTTTCGGCCCCGGCCATGCCCGGCGCGGCATCTGCAAAGGGCAGGTTCTTGTCTTCCGGCCCGCGCGGATCGTGCCCGCTGGCAACCACGCTGATCGTGCCATCGGCCAGCGCCTCCAGCACGGCCTGCCGGTCATCTTCGGACCGCAAGGGCGGCGAGAGGCGGGCGAAGGTGCGGAAACCAGCCAGCGCCAGATCGGACAGCATGAAATGCGCCGGCGTGACGCCCGCGCTCACCGCCACGCCGCGCTTTTGTGCCGCGCGCACCAGATCGAGCGCACCGCGCGTGGTGACTTGGCGCAGATGCAGCCGCGCCCCGGTCATCTCCGCCAGCGCAATGTCACGCGCGGCGGCCAGCGCCTCGGCCTCAGCAGGCGCAGAGGGCAGGCCCAGCCGCGTCGCCATTTCGCCCGCCGTTGCAGAGGCGGAGCGGCCCGCCAACCCGCCATCCTCGGCATGGGATACAACCACCATGTCGAGCATGGCGGCATATTGCAGCAAACGCAGCATCACGCCCGAATCCGCGATCCAGGTGCGCCCGGTGGCGATCGCCCGCGCGCCCGCATCGCGCATCATCGCGATTTCGGCCAGATGCGTGCCGCCAAGCGCTACTGTGGCTGCGGCCAGCGGATGCACCCACAGATCGGGCTTGCCGCTCTGCGCCGCATAGCGCACGCGGCTGGGGTGATCGAGCGGGGGCGACTGGTCGGGCATCAGCGCGGCGCGCGTGATCCCGCCGAAATGGAAGGCCGGCTTGTCCACCGCGAACACGCCGCAATCGACAAGGCCCGGCGTGACAAGGAGGCCGCGCGCCTCGACCACCTCGTCGCCTTCGGCAACCGCCGCGCCAACGGCATCGATCAGGCCGTCCACCAGCCGCAGATTGGCCTCTGCCAGCCCTGCCGGTGTGACCAGCGTGCCGCCAGTGATGGAAATGGGGCGCTGCTGTTTCATACCCATTCCCCTTCACCCCATCCGGGGATACCGCGCGCCTTGCGTGTCAACACGTCAAGGCAGGCCATGCGGATCGCCACGCCCATTTCCACCTGATTGGTGATGATCGAATGGCGCGCGTCATCGGCCACGTCGCTGTCGATCTCCACCCCGCGATTCATCGGGCCGGGATGCATTACGATGGCGTTAGCCCGCGCCCGCGCCAGCCTTTGCCGGGTAAGGCCATAAAGGTGACGGTATTCGCGGGGGCTGGGAATGAACTGCCCGTCCATCCGCTCGTTCTGCAGGCGCAGCATCATCACCACATCCGCGCCCGCCAAGGCGGCGTCGAAATTGTGGAACACCTCCACGCCCATCGCCGCAACCCCGGCAGGCATCAGCGCAGGCGGGGCGCACAGGCGCACCGTGGCGCCAAGCGCCTGCAGGCACAGGATGTTCGAACGCGCCACGCGGCTGTGCAGGATATCGCCGCAAATGGTAACGGTGAGGCCAGTCAGCTGCCCGTCGCTGCTCGCCTCCCCGCGTTCGGCCAGCGCGTGGCGCAGCGCGAGGGCATCGAGCAGCCCTTGCGTCGGATGTTCGTGCTGCCCGTCGCCCGCGTTAAGCACGGGGCAATCGACCTTGCCCGCGATCAGCCCCACCGCCCCGCTGGAGCCGTGGCGGATCACCATCGCATCCGCGCGCATCGCATTCAGCGTCATGGCCGTGTCGATCAGCGTTTCGCCCTTCTTCACGCTCGATTGCGCGGCGTGCATATTCACCACATCCGCGCCCAGCCGCTTGCCCGCGATTTCGAACGACAGCAGCGTGCGCGTGGAGTTTTCGAAGAAGGCGTTGATGATGGTGAGGCCCGCCAGCGCGTCGCAATGCTTCGTTGGCTGGCGGTTGAACCGCACCCAATGTTCCGCCTCGTCGAGCAGGAACAGGATTTCGTGCGATTGCAGCGCGCCGATGGCGATCAGGTCGCGGTGCGGAAAGGCCCGTCCGCCCGCTGGATAGCGTGCAGATGGCGTGGGGGTTTGCAGCGATGTCATTAAAGCCAAGCCCCTAATCGAGCCGCATCACCGCTTCAAGCGGTTTCGGCTGGATCATGCGCGGCTTCATCCCTAGCGTGGCGCGCAGATCAACGAATACGGACAGATATATGAGTTTCGCAGGCAAGGTGTGGCGGCTGCTGGTGGGCATCAAGGATGCGCTGGCCCTGTTGTTCCTGCTGCTGTTTTTCGGCGTCCTGTTCGCCGCCCTTAGTGCGCGGCCCAGCCCGGCGCAGGTGCGTGAAGGCGCGCTGCTGCTGAAACTGGACGGGCAGATCGTGGAGGAGCCGGCGGTCATCGATCCGGTGCAGACATTGCTGTCGGGCACCCTGCCGATGCAGGAATATGCCGCGCGCGACCTCACCCGCGCCATTGACGCGGCGATTGCGGATGATCGGATCAAGGCCATCGCGCTGGATCTGTCCACCTTCACCGGCGGGCCGGCCGTCTCGGTGCGCGAAGTGGCCGAGGCGCTGGCGCGCTTTCGCGCCTCCGAAAAGCCGGTGATCGCCTATGGCGTGGCGATGGCCGATGATGCGGTGCTGCTGGCCGCGCAGGCGAGCGAGGTATGGCTTGATCCCATGGGCGGCGTGGCGGTGCGCGGCCCCGGCGGAAGCATCCTGTTCTATGCCGATGCGCTGCAACGGTTCGGCATTACCGCCCATGTCTATCAGGTCGGCACTTACAAGGGCACGGGCGAACCGTTCACCAATTCCGCCATGTCGCCGGCTTTGCGTGAGAATCTGGAAACCTATACCGCGCAGATGTGGGAGGAGTTTCTCTCCCATGTGCGCCGCGCGCGGCCCGATGCCAATCTGGACGCGGTGAGCACCGGCCTTGTCGCGGCAGCGGAGCAGGCGGGCGGCGATCTGGCCCGCGTGGCGCTGGAGGCAAAGTTGGTCGACCGTCTCGGCACGCGCGAGGAATGGGCGATGCGGCTGGTGGAAGTGGCCGGCAAGGACCGGCTGGACAAGCGGCCCGGCGCCTTTGCGGCGACCGATCTCGATGTGTGGATGGCGGCAAGTGCGCAAGGCGAAGGCGGGGGCCTGCGCAGCCTGACCGGCGGCAGCAAGAAGGCCATCGGCATCATCACCATCGCGGGCGAAATCAGCGATGGCAATGCCGGGCCGGGCAGCGCAGGGGCCGCGCGCATCACCGCCCTGTTGGAAGATGCGCTGGACGATGATCTGGCCGCGCTTGTGGTGCGCATCGATTCGCCCGGCGGCACGGTAACCGGGTCGGAAACCATCCGCCGCGCGCTGATGCGGTATCGGCAACAGGATATTCCCGTCGTCATTTCGATGGGCAATATGGCGGCCAGCGGCGGCTACTGGATCGCCACTGCAGGCCAACGCATTTTTGCCGAACCCGAAACGCTGACCGGCTCGATCGGCGTGGTGCTAATGGTGCCCAGTTTCGAGACTATTCTGGGCCGTTACGGCGTGAATGCCGAAAGCGTGCGCACCACGCCGCTTTCGGGCCAGCCCGATATTCTGGGCGGCTTTACACCCGAGACCGACGCGCTTCTCCAATCGGAGACGCAGGCCATTTACGGCCGCTTCGTGAGCCTGGTGGCCGAGGCGCGCGGTGTTTCGGCAGCGCGCGCTGACGAACTGGCGCAAGGACGAATCTGGACCGGCGGATCGGCGCGGCAAATGGGCCTGGTTGACCAGTTTGGCGGGCTGGATGCGGCCATCGCCTGGGCAGCGGAGCAGGCAGGGCTTGCCGAAGGCGAGTGGGAGGAACGGTTCCTAGCCACCCCGCCCGATCCGTTCAAGGCAATGCTGGCAGGGATCCTGACCGGCCAGTCTGCCCATGCGCGCGCCGAGGCCCCCGTGCTCTCCAGCGTATCCGCACTGATCGCGGGGCAGGAGCAAACCACAATGGCCCGCGTGGTGGCGGATATGAATCGGTTGATGTCCAGCACCGGCGCGCAGGCGCTGTGCCTGCCCTGCACCGGCGATGCCCCGGCGCTGCGCGCAAACCTGCATGGTGGGCAAGCCTTGTGGCAACGCGCCTTGCGCTCAATTTTGGCCGAATGAACGCCAATTGAGCGCTTGCCAGCCGCCCAAAGCCATGGCAAAGGCGCGCCCCTGTCCGGACAGCAAATGTCCCGGCGGGCGCGTAGCTCAGCGGTAGAGCACACCCTTCACACGGGTGGGGTCGCAGGTTCAATCCCTGCCGCGCCCACCATCTTTTCAGACATTCTGAGCAGATGGAGCAAGCTTCGCCTCGGCATGGTTTGCGGGGTCAGGCCGTGGCCGCCTTGCCGCTGTAGATGAGCCGCCCTTCCCCAAGGAAGCCGAACACCTGTGCCAGATCCTGCCCGGAAAAGGCGAGGCACCCCTGGCTGCGGCCAAGCTTCCCGGTGCGCGCCAGCACATCGGGTTCGGCATACCAGGCGGAATGAAGGACTATCGCCCTGGCCAGGGCGTTGCAATTGGTGGGATCGAGGCCTTCCAGCCGCTGCGAATGTCCGTGCCGCCCGGTGTAATAATCGCGCGTCAGAAAAGCCCCCTGGCTGGTCGCGTTGGAACCGGGCCGGTCGGAGAAGCTTTGCAGCAATCCCGTGTGCCGCGGATCGGAACCCGATCCATGCGTGACATGGAGCGCCTGAAACTTGCCCGCCTCCAGATCCACCAGATAGAGGCGCGGCTGGGCCGATGGGGCGCCGAAGTCGGCAATGGCCAGCCTGTCACGCGCCGCGCGCGGGCCGTGCCGTTCCAGCGCGGCCATGGCATCCTGCCACATGACGCGGGCGCGATCCGGCCAGCCCGGCGGCGCGGCAAGGGAAAGGCTGGCAGCGGATGACTGCGCCCGGGACGACGCGCTGCTGGCGAGGGAAACAGGTGCGGCGGCCCTTCCGGGAAAGGCGCTGGCACCGGCGATCGCGGCAAGGCCGCACAGAAAATCGCGTCTGTGAAGGTTCATCCTCTTCACGATAAGGCAAAGCTGCGCGCAGGGTCTTGGACAAGCTTGTGCGCAGGCGCATAGGATGTTGCGCAACAGGCACCGTGCAAGAAGGATGGCACCGGCATGACCAGCAAGGCGATCACCGCAGATGCCTATCGCGAGGCAGTGTGCGAGATCATCGGCCACATCCGCCGCGCGCACGGGCTGGCCGACCGGAATCTGGCGGCCAAAATTGGCTGTTCGGCTTCCACCGTGCGCAATGCGCGCAACCGCCTGACCAGCCTTGATCCGGCCCTGCTGCTGCGGATCGAACAGGAATTTGGCCCCGGCGCGATCGATCCGGTGCTGGCATTGGGCAATGCCCGCGCGGTGCCGCTGCCACAGGCCAACCATGCGGGCAATCCCCTGCTGGCGCTGGTCGCCGCGCTGCACTGCATCGTGGAAGCCCAGGCGCGGGAAAGCGAAGGCGGGCGGCAGATCACGCGGGGCGAATTGCGGCAAATCCTCCCGTCCTTGCGCGAAGGACGCAGCGCGCTGGACGGTTTGATCGCGCGCGCGGGGGAGTGCTGATCAGCCTCTGCGGCGCCGCTCCTTGTGCGCGGCATAGGATTGCAGGATGCGCGCCATCTGGGCGATGGCCTCTTTCCTCTCCCGGTCGCTTTGCAGCCGCGCCAGATCCTGCTTGAGCGAGGAGGCGAAGGCCGCATAATCGTTTTGCCAGTCGCGCCCCAGCGCATCGCCCAGATCGGTTCGCCCCGTCGCGCTGCGCAGGGCAGGTTCCCCCGGCGGGAGGAGATATTCCTCGCCAATTTCGGGCAGTCGCACATTGAGTTGCGGGAAACGGCGCTGCAATTCGCGCCGCATGGCCTCTTGCGCCTCCTGCTCGCCGTGGTCGAGAAACAGCGAGCCGGCAATCGGGCTGGCTTCCGCGATCCAGGCGAGCAATTCGGTCTGGTCGGCATGGGCGGAATAGCCTTGCAGGCTGCGGATCTGCGCGCGCACGCGCACATCCTGCCCGCTGATCCGCACCCGCTGCGCGCCCTCCATTATCACCCGCCCCAGTGACCCCTGCGCCTGATAGCCCACGAACAGCACGGTCGAATCGCGCCGGTGCAGATTGTGCACCAGATGATGGCGGATGCGCCCGCCTTCGCACATTCCCGATGCAGCAATAATGATGGCGCCCGACACCGAATTGAGCGCCACCGACCCGGCGACATCGGTGACGAAGTGAAAGGCAGGATGGGCAAAAATGTCGCTCTTGCCCGTGTCCTCCAACTCGTGCGCATAACGGGCAAAGACCCCGGTGATGCGGATGGCGAGCGGCGAATCGATGAACACCGGCACCGGCGGGATGGCCCGATCCGACAGCAGACGGCCCATATCCAGCAGCAATTCCTGCGTACGTTCCAGCGCGAAGGCGGGGATCACCAGATTGCCCCCGCGCACCAGTGCTGCCTCCACTTCGGCCTGAAGCAGGCGCCGCCTTTCCTCCATCGCTAGCGGTTCGCGCACGGTGCCGCCATAGGTGCTCTCGCAAATCACGTGATCGAAGCCCGCGCGGGCCTGCGGGTCGCGCTGGAACGCCTTGTTGTCCGGCCCCAGATCGCCCGAACACAGCACGCTCACCCCGCCCGCTTCCAGCTCCACCGAAGCGGAACCAAGGATATGCCCCGCATTCCACAACCGGGCGCGAAATCCCGGTGCGGGCAGGAACTCTTCCTCCAGATCGACCGTGCGGCACAGGGCAAAGGCCGCGGCGGCATCCTCGGCCGTGAACAGCGGGTCAAAGGGGTCTTCGCCCGCACGGTCGCGGCGGCGGTTGTGCCGCTCGGTTTCGTATTCCTGCAGGCGCGCCGCATCGGCCAGCATATGTTCCAGCAGGTCACGCGTGGGCCCGGTGCACCAGATCGGCCCGGTAAAGCCTGCCGCCGCCAGCTTGGGCAGAAGGCCGCTGTGATCGATATGCGCATGGGTCACGATCACCGCATCCAGGCGCGATGGATCGAAGGCGAAGGGTTCGAGGTTCAGCCGCTCCAGCGTGCGCGAACCCTGGAACATCCCGCAATCAACCAGCAGATCGCGCCCGCGATGGCGGAATTGGTGGCACGACCCGGTCACGGTGCGCGCCGCGCCGTGGAATGTCAGCGTCAAGTCGTTGCTGCTCAAAGGTTCCCTCTCCGATCACCCGGCCAAGCCAGGTGACTGGCGCAGCCTCACCGCAGCAGCGCGGCCTCTCCCCATACCACGGACAGCGCGCGGGCGGGTGCGCTTTCGCTGCGGGCGATGATCTCCACGATCTGCGTGCCGGCCACATCCGCCTCCAGCCGTTTTGGCGCCTCCCCAAATCCGGCCCAGTCACTCTGCGCCAGCAGCCGCCCATCGCCATGGACTTCAAAGCGCACCCGCGTGCCCGTATCCACGCTGGTATCGTCCACGCCCACTTCCGCCCGGAACCGGGCAAAGCCGCTATTGCGCAGTTCCAGCCGCGAATTGGCGAGCGCGCCGATGCCGGTGGCAAAATCGCGGTTGGCGACGCGCAGCGCCTGCCCGTGCGGCGTGCTGTCCGCGCGCGCCCCGCCCCAGCCAGTGTAGCGGTGCCTGTCGCCCACCCCGCGTGTCTGTTGCCAAGGCAGGATACCACGGTGGACCAGCGGATCGTGTTCGGGTTCCACCACGCCATCTTCGGCCACATTGATCGCGCCGGGCATTTCCGAAAGATACAGCCCGCCATCCAGCCGGCGCGCTCCGCTGGCGGCAAACACGCGCGTTTCGCGCGGGGCCAGGGTCAGCGTCATCTCGCCGGTAAAGCCGCTCGTCTCCCCGCTCCACAGATCGCGCAGCGCGACAGGCTGATCGCCGCGCAGTTTCAGGTGATCGGCGGTAAGCACCACATCGAGCGGGGCCGAGGTGCGGTTGAACAGCGCTGTCGCCTTGCTGCCATCGGCCAGCGTCTTGACGAATATCTGGATATCATCGGTATCAAACGCCAGCACAGCCTGATTGCCGCCCGCATCCTGGTTGAGCGCGATAATCTCCTCATTACCCAGAATGGCGAGCAGTTCGGGCGTCATCTGCCGCATATCAAAGCCGATGATCAGCGGCGCATTCAGCATCGCCCACAGGCTGAAATGGCTGCGCGCCTCCACCAGATGGTTCGCATCGAAATCGCCCGTGCCGACAAACAGCATATCGGGATCGTTCCAGTTCCCCGGCTGGGCATAGAGTTCCCGGCGCGAAGCGGAATCCAGATTGTGCAGCATCCGGCCCCAATGCGGCGAGATATCCTCGCTCGTGCGCGAGAGATTGCCGAAATTATGCGCCCAGCTGCGCACATCCGAACTGCCCCAGATGCACAGCGAAAACACATAATCGCCATCGGGATTGTGCCGTGCCAGCGCATCGCGCACTTCGCCAAACAGCGCCTGCACGGCCGGAACATTGGTGTTGCCGATCGAATCGACATCAATCAGCGGTTCAAACTCGCGGTAAATCCCGGCGGCGACATTGGGATTGCCCGCCCCCATGCCGCGAATGCCGCAGCCATCCACCTTGATGTAATCAAAGCCCCATTCGCCAAAATACAGCGCGATATCCTGATCGACATGGCCGTATAGGCCCACTTCGCGCTCTTCCACGCTGCCTTGCGGATTGTTCGCCGCGCCATGGCCGAATGTCTGCCCGCAGGAATTGCGGCCAATATCGCTGTAGATGCCCACTTTCAGGCCCATGGTGTGCAGCCGGTCGGTGAAGGGGCGAAAGCTGGTAGTGCCATCACCTGACGCGGCAGAAGGAAAATTCGCCGTGTTGATGACCATCCGGCCGGTATCCACATCGCGTTTCAGCCACCAGCCATCATCAATATTGATGTAACGGTATCCGCGCGCGGCAAGGCCGCTCTCCACGATATAGGTCGCGGCGGCGAGCACCTTTTCCTCGTCAATATCGTGGTAGAAGGCGTTCCAGCTGTTCCACCCCATCGGCGGCAGCGGAGCATGGCCGCCGGAAAAGGCGCTCCACCGGCCTGTGGCGGCCAGCGGATCAATGGTGCGGGCTTCCACCGCCGCGCCGCTCGCCTGCGCCACGGCCGGCACCGCGCCGGCCAGCGCGGTTGCAGCCAACAGGCCAGCGGCCCAGTTCCAACCTCCCTGCCGCATCACGCCTCTCCTGCCTTATGTTATGTCTCAGTGGTTGTTGCGGGGGATACCGCGCGTCTGCGCGATGCGCTGGAAGCTTTCGCTGCCTTCCAGAATGGCGCCGGTATCCATCTGCCCCACCAGATCGCGCAGGATCTTCTGCCACGGCGTTTGCGACGGCGGATAAGCGTAACCGCCCGCTGCGTTCAGTTCCTCCCGGCGGCGCTGCATCTCAGGCTCGTCCACCAGCACATCGACCCGGCGCTGGCGCAGGTCTACGCGCACCTTGTCGCCGGTTTTGAGCAGTGCCAGCGCGCCACCGGCGGCGGCTTCGGGGCTGACATTGAGGATGGACGGGCTGCCGCTGGTGCCCGATTGCCGCCCGTCGCCAATGCAGGGCAGCGCATCAATCCCCTGCGCCAGCAGATAGGCAGGCGGGCGCATATTCACCACTTCGGCAGAGCCGGGATAACCGATCGGCCCTGCGCCGCGCATGAACAGGATGGAGTTCTCATCCAGCCCAAGTTCGAGGTTGTCGATGCGGTGGTGGTAATCCTCCGGCCCGTCAAACACCACGGCGGTGCCTTCAAAGGCTTCCGGGTCATCCGGGTTGGACAGGTAGCGCGCGCGGAAATCGGGGCCGATCACGCTGGTCTTCATGATCGCTGCGCCAAACAGATTGCCGCTGAGCACAAGGAAGCCGGCCTTCTCCGCCATCGGCTGGCTGATCGGGCGGATCACCTTCTCGTCCTCGATCACCGCATCGCGGCAATTCTCGCCGATGGTGCGGCCGTTCACCGTCATCGCATCGGCATGGATCAGGCCCGCAGAAAGCAGTTGGCCGACCACGGCAGGCACGCCGCCTGCGCGGTAATAATCCTCGCCCAGATATTCGCCCACCGGTTGCAGATTGACGAGCAGCGGCACATCGTGGCCGACATCCTCCCAATCCTGCAAGGGCACATCCACGCCCATATGGCGGGCAATCGCGCACAGATGGATCGGCGCATTGGTGGAACCGCCAATCGCGGAATTGACCACGATGGCGTTGTGGAACGCCTCGCGCGTGAGGATATCAGAGGGTTTCAGGTCTTCGTGGACCATCTCCACGATGCGGCGGCCGGTGCGCCAGGCGCATTCCTGCCGGTCACGGTAAGGCGCGGGGATGGCGGCGGAACCGGGCAGCATCATCCCCAGCGCCTCGGCCAGAGAGTTCATCGTGGTGGCCGTGCCCATCGTGTTGCAATAGCCGGTGGACGGCGCGGAGGAGGCGACGAGGCGGATGAACTGCGCATCGTCAATCTCGCCCTTGGCCAGCATTTCGCGGGCCTTCCACACGATGGTGCCCGAACCCGTCCGCTCGCCCTTGTGCCAGCCGTTGAGCATGGGGCCAACCGACAGGCAGATGGCGGGAATGTTCACCGTTGCCGCCGCCATCAGCAGCGCGGGCGTGGTCTTGTCGCACCCCGTGGTCAGCACCACGCCATCCAGCGGATAGCCGTAAATCGCCTCGACCAGACCCAGATAGGCAAGGTTCCGGTCCAGTCCGGCGGTGGGCCGCTTGCCCGTTTCCTGAATGGGGTGGACGGGAAATTCGATGGCGATGCCGCCTGCTTCGCGAATACCCTCGCGCACGCGTTCGGCCAGCACCAGATGGTGCCGGTTGCAGGGGGAAAGGTCGCTGCCCGTCTGGGCAATCCCGATGATCGGCTTGCCGCCCTGCAATTCCTCAAGGCTCAGGCCGAAATTGAGATACCGCTCCAGATAGAGCGCGGTCATGTCGATATTGTCGGGGTTGGCGAACCATTCGCGCGACCGCAGCTTCTTGGGCATTGTGTTTTCGCTCATCTTCTCGGTTATTCGCAGGCGCAGGATACGCGGTAGATCATGTGGTGGCGGTAAGGCTGGCCCGGATCGACGCGGGCGGACAGGAAGCCCGGCTTGTTGGGCGCATCGGGAAACTTCTGCGGTTCCAGCGCGATGCCGTCGCCCTGGCGGTAGGCAAGGCCATCACGGCCCACCAGCGTGCCATCGAGGAAATTGCCCGAATAGAACTGGACGCCGGGTTCCGTGGTGAACACTTCGAGCACGCGGCCCGATGCCGGGTCTTCCAGCCGGGCGGCAAGGCCGGGGGTGGCGGTCAGCCCCTTGTCGAGCGCAAAGTTATGGTCATAGCCGCGGCCCAGCAGGATCTGCTCGTCCGTGGTCTGCCGCGCCCCATCGGCAATGCGGCGGGGCGTGCGGAAGTCGAACACGGTGCCTTCCACGGCGCGCAGTTCGCCCGTGGGGATCAGCTCGCCATCAACCGGAGTGAAGGCGGCGGCAGGAATGGTCAGCACATTTTCCAGCGCGCTGGTGGGCGAACCTGCACCGGCCATGTTGAACAAGGCGTGGTTGGTCATGTTCACCACGGTGGGCGCATCGGTCACCGCGTCGAAAATGATGCCCAGCGCCCCGTCATCATCGAGCGTGTAGGTCACCCGCACATCCAGATTGCCGGGATAGCCCGCATCGCCATCCGCGCTTTCCATCGCCATGACAACGCGCGCCACCGGCCCGCTTTCGACCGAGACGATGCGCCAGTTCACCTTGTCGAACCCCGCGCCCCCGCCGTGGAGCGAATTGCTGCCATCATTGGCGGGCAGCACATATTCGCGCCCGTCCAGCGTGAAACGCGCCCCGCCGATGCGGTTGGCAAAACGGCCTACGGTGACGCCAAGGTAATTGGGAAACCGCTCGTAATCGGCGACATCGTCATGCCCCAGCACGATGTCCGCCATCACGCCATCGCGGCCCGGCATCACCAGCGATTGCAGCGTCGCGCCATAGGTGATGACGCGCGCGGAAACGCCGTTTGCGTTGGTCAGCGTGACCGCTTCGACCACGCTGCCATCGGCAAGTTGGCCCGCGCGTTCGCGCACGGCTTCACCCGCCAGCGCGGTTCCCGGCAGCGCAAGCGCGGTGCCGGCCAGCATCAGCGTTGCGAGCTTCTGGCGCATTGTGCCCCCGTTAGAGCGCTGTGTGGTCACGGACATTTTCCCCCTCCGGCGGATATTGACGATCTGTTTCGCCGCATATACTCCGACAAAATAAGAGCGTGCAAGCGGCCATTGGCACCAAGGCCATGCGCCCTTGCGGGAGGGGAATAGCGGGAATGGTCGAAACAAATCCGGGAATCGCGCCGCAGGGGAACTCATCGGGCGTGCGTTACGGCCCGGCGCTGGCGCTGCTGGCCAGCCTGTTCTTCATGTGGGGGTTCATCACCGTCATCAACAACACGCTGCTGCCGCATCTGCGCAGCGTGTTCGACCTCAATTACACGCAGACCACGCTGATCGAATCGGTGTGGTTCATCGCCTATTTCGTTGCCTCCATCCCCGCGGCCAAGCTGATCCAGCGCATCGGATACAAGCCTGCGCTGGTAACCGGCCTGTGCATCATGGCGGCGGGATCGCTGGGCATGGTACCGGCGGCGCAGATTCCCTCTTTCGAAGTCACATTGTTCGCCCTGTTCGTGATCGCCAGCGGGATCACGCTGCTGCAGGTGGCGGCCAACCCCTATGTCGCGGTGATCGGCCCGGCGGAAAGCTCCGAATCGCGGCTGACGCTGGTGCAGGCGTTCAATTCGATGGGCACATTCTTTGCGCCCTATTTTGGCGGCTATCTGATTCTCAACCGCACGGTGGGCGGCACCTCGCTTGAAGGCACGCAACTGACCGAGGCGGAGCGGCTGGCCGATGCGCAGGCAACGCAGTTGCCCTATGTCATGGTCGCGGTGGTGCTGCTCATCATCGCGCTGATCATCTGGCGGTCCAACCTGCCCGCATTGGGCGCGGCCACCCGCCGGGTGAGCAAGGAGGCGCGCAAGAAGCTGTCCTTGTGGAAGCATCCCAATCTGGTCTTCGCGGTGCCCGCGATCTTCATCTATCTGATTGCCGAGATCGGCGTTGCGAACCTGTTCATCCTGTTTGTGATCCAGCCCGATATTGCCGGGATCACCCCGGTGGTGGCGGCCAATTATCTGGTGCTGCTGTGGGGCGGGATGATGGTGGGCCGCTTTGCCGGGGCGTATCTGATGCGCCGGTATAATGCGCGCCATGTGCTCGCCGCCTTTGCCCTTTTCGCCATGCTGGTGATGATTGGTGCTGCCACGCTGCACGGGCCGGTGGCGATGTGGTGCCTGATCCTTGTCGGCCTTGGCCATTCGATCATATTCCCGGCCATCTTTGCGCTGGGAATCAAGGGGCTTGGCCCGCTGACCGAGGAGGCATCGGGCCTGCTGATCATGGCAATTGCGGGCGGCGCGCTGGTGGTGGTGCAGGGCTGGCTGGCGGATCAGTTTGGCCTGCAAACCAGCTTCTGGTTGACCGTGGCCTGCGAAGTCTATGTGCTGTGGTATGCGCTGGTGGGCTCGCGCACCCGCGCCGAAAAGGAAGGAATCACCGAGGAGGCAGCGGCTCAGGCCTGATCGGCTGCTGCCTCGGGCTCCGCTTTGCCGCCATCCTCCATCGCGTCCTGCGTATCCGCCAGCGCCAGATCGACCAATATACGCATCGCCGCCTGCGCCGCCGCCGCATCTCCGGCAGCTATGGCGTCAAACACGCGCACATGATCGGGCAGCGGGTTGCGCGGCAGGGCGCGGGCGCGCTGCTTGAACTGCGTTGTCCAGTTGACCGCCGCGCCAATGCCTGCGGCCAGCGCCTGTATCGCGTCATTGCCCGTGGCGCGCAGGATCGCCTTGTGAAAATCGCGGTCAGCCATACGCCCTTCGTCCGACGCCAGCGTGTGCCGCCGCATCAGCGCCAGCGCCTCGCGCATTTCGGCAAGTTGCGCCTTGTCGCGCCGCTCGGCAGCCAGCCCCGCCGCCGCCGGTTCCACCACTGCGCGCAGTTCGAACAGGTCGCGCACGAATTTGCGGTCGGGCGCCCCGGCAAAGGCCCAGGCCAGCACATCGGGATCGAGCACGTTCCAGCGGCTGCGCGGCAGAACGCGGGTGCCCGCCTTGGGGCGGCTTTCGACCAGCCCCTTGGCCGTGAGCACCTGCATCGCCTCGCGATAGGCGCTGCGCGAAATGTTCAGCTCTTCGGCAAAGGCCACTTCACCCGCCAGCACATCGCCGGGTGCATATTGCCCCGATACGATCGCCACGCCCAGCTTGTGCGCCACCGCGCCGTGCAGCCGCCTGCCCGGAGTTCGCGGAGTCACCGCTCCTCCTGAAACCGATGTGGACGTCTTCCCCTCTGCCATACACGCCACTGCTAGGCGCGCGCGCGGCGAAGGGCAACTGCCCGTGCAAAGCAGGATTGCGGGCAATTGCCATCGCCTTGCCTTGCCGATATGTCGGAGTATTAGCGGATTGAAGGGTTACTGCCACATATGGGCCATGCACTCGCCATAATCGGGCTGGGCAAGATCGTGCGCGACCAGCATCTGCCCGCTTTGGCCGGCTGCGAAAGCCTGACCTTGGCGGCCACGGTTGATCCCGTCGCCCCGCCTTTACCCGGCATACCGCATTTCACATCGACGGGGGCGTTGCTGGATGCAGGCATAGTGCTCGACGCGGCCGCAATCTGCACCCCGCCGCAAATGCGCGCCGCGCTCGCCCTGCCCTTGCTGGCGCGCGGAATCGGCGTGTTTCTGGAAAAGCCCCCTGCCGCCGGAATGGCGCAGGCCGCGCTGCTTGCCAATGCCGCAAGCGCCAGCGGCGCGACGCTGTTCGCCGCGTGGCACTCGCGCATGGCCGCAGGTGTTGAACCCGCCCGGCAATGGCTGGCGGGGCGGGCGATTGAGCAGGTCACGATCATCTGGCGCGAGGATGTCCGCCAGTGGCATCCGGGCCAGCCCTGGATCTGGCAGGCGGGCGGCATGGGCGTGTTCGATCCGGGTATCAATGCGCTGTCCATCCTCACCGCCATTCTGCCCGATGCCGTCATGCTGGAGGGGGCGCAGCTGGAAGTGCCCGGCAATTGCCAGACGCCGATTGCCGCACAGCTTGCCTTACGCAGCGCAAACGGGGTGCCAATCCGCGCCGATTTCGATTTCCGGCAGGAGGGCGAACAGACCTGGCGCATCCGCGTGGATACCGATGCGGGGCCGCTGCTGCTCGACAATGGCGGCGCGGTGCTGACGCTGCCCGGTGCTGCCCCTGCCGCAGCGCCCGATACCGAATATCCCGCGCTCTACCGCCGCTTTGCGGAACTGCTGGACGCGGGGACAAGCGATTTTGACCTCGCCCCGCTGGCGCTGGTGGCCGACGCTTTCCTGCTGGGTGAAGCGGTGCGGGTCGATGATTTTTACGAATAGGATGAGGAGCCGAAAGATGCGCAGCGCAACCAAACGATTGAAGGCCGTGGCCACAGCCTGCCTCGCGCCGGTGCTGGCCCTCATGGCATCGCCTGCCCCGCTCACCGCGCAGGAGGCCAGCGGCACGATCCGCGCCGATACGCCCGGCCCGGTCTACAACCGCCGCATCTTCACCCAGTTTGCCGAACATCTGGGCTACGGCATTTACGGTGGCCTTTATGTGGGCGAGGATTCGCCCATCCCCAATGTCAGCGGCTTCCGCAGCGATGTGATCGGCGCGCTGCGTGAATTGCGCGTGCCGGTGCTGCGCTGGCCAGGCGGCTGCTTTGCCGACGAATATAACTGGCGCGAAGGGATTGGCCCCAAGGAAGATCGCCCGGTTAAGATCAATACCCATTGGGGCGGCGTGGAAGAACCCAATGCGGTGGGCACGCATGAATTCTTCGAACTTGCCCGGCAATTGGGGGCCGAGGCGTTCATTTCCGGCAATGTCGGCAACGGCACGCCGCGTGAAAGCGCCGAATGGGTGGAATATATTACCTCGCCCGCAGGCAGCCTGGCGCAGATGCGCGCCGCCAATGGGCGGCAGGAGCCATGGAACCTCGAATTTTTCGGCATCGGGAACGAATTGTGGGGCTGCGGCGGACATATGCGCGCCCAATACGCCGCCGATGTCACGCGCCGCTTTTCCACCTTCATCAAGGCGCCCGCCGGCACCACCATCACCAAGATCGCGGCAGGCGCGAACAGCGGGGATACCGAATGGACGCGCGTGTTCATGGATGTGGCGCGCGACCATATCGACGGGTTGTCGCTGCATTATTATTCAATCGCGGGCGGCTGGCCGCCCTCCATCTCCGCTACTGATTTTGCCGAGGAAGGCTGGGCGCAGCAGCTTTCCGCCACCTGGCAGATGGACCGCCTGCTGGCCGAACACACTGCGGTGATGGACGAATATGATCCCGAAAAGCGCGTGTTCCTGGCCGTGGACGAATGGGGCGCGTGGTATGCACCCGATCCCGGCACCAATCCCGGTTTCCTGCAACAGGGCAACACGCTGCGCGATGCGGTGCTGGCCGGCATCAACCTCAACATCTTCGCCCGCTATGCCGACCGCGTGAAGCTGACCGCGATTGCGCAGATGGTGAATGTGTTGCAGGCGATGGTGATTACCGACGGGCCGCAAATGGTGCGCACGCCCACTTTCCATGTGTTCGCCATGTATGTGCCGTTCCAGGATGGCACCGTGCTGCCGCTGGAACTGGATACGCCTGACTATACCTTCGGCCCCTATACCATGCCCGCCGTCAGCGCGGCTGCGGTGCGCGGCACCGATGGAAACATCTATGTCGCGTTGACCAATGGCGATCCGGCGCGTTCGATCCCCGTCTCGCTGGGTCTGGCCGGCGTGACCGCGCGCAGCGTGAGCGGGCAGGTGCTTACCGGTGATGCGGTCAATGCGCGCAACAGTTTTGCCAACCCCGATGCCGTTGCGCCTGCGCCATTCGGCGGTGCGCGGCTGGCGGGCGGACGGCTGGAGGTGGCGATGCCCGCGCGTTCGGTCGTGATGCTGAAACTGGATTGATTGCGACCATCACTGGCCAAGAGGCGTCAAATCCGGCAAAGGCCCGCCAACCAACCCTATGATTCGCAGGAGTTTTTGTGACCAGTTTCCGTGACAAGCTGCGGGAAGGCAAACCGCTGATCGGTCTGTGGCAGGCGCTGGCGGACAATTACGCCGCCGAAATCTGCGCCCGGCAGGGGTTTGACTGGCTGCTGCTGGATGCCGAACATTCGCCCAACACCATTCAGACGCTGCTGGGCCAGGCGCAGGCGATTGCGCCTTTCCCGGTGGAAACCATCGTGCGCGTGGCTTTTGGCGAACCGGTGGTGTTCAAGCAGTATCTCGACCTTGGCCTGCACAGCCTGCTGGTGCCGATGGTGGAAAGTGCAGAGCAAGCCGCCAATCTGGTGCGCTATTGCCGCTTCCCCCCGCACGGTATTCGCGGCGTGTCCAGCGCCACCAGCCGGGGCGCGGATTTCGGCGTCGATACCGATTACCTGCACAATGCCGACAAGCACATCACGCTGATTGTGCAGATCGAAAGCCGCGCGGGCCTCGATAATGTGGCCGAAATCGCTGCGGTTGACGGGGTGGATGCGCTGTTCATCGGCCCGTCCGATCTTGCCGCCTCGCTCGGCCATCTGGGCGATCCACTCCACCCGGAAGTGACTGCGGCGGTGGATCAGGCGCTGGCGGCGATCAAGGCGGCAGGCAAGCCGGCGGGCATCTTTGCCGTGTCGCCCCAGCACGCGCGCGATTCCTTTGCCAAGGGCTTTGCCTTTGCCTCAGTCGGCACCGATATCGGCCTCTTGATTTCGGGCGCGCGCACCGTGCTGGCGGATGTGCGCGGCGCTTAAGAAAGCCGTCAGCCTGGGCCGATATCTCAGGCCACCAGCCTGAAATAGTCGCCCCGGCTGACAAGTCCCACCCCTTCCTGCGCGAAGGCGATCCGCAATTGCTGGCCAAGCGCTGTCACGCGCGCCAAATCGTCGCTGCCGATCGCAATGGCGAGCGTTGGGGCAAGGGTGCCACGGAATGCGCCGACCGCTTCCTGCACGGTGAAGCTGGCGAAATACTGGCCGACAAGGTCGCACAACTCGCCGCGCGCTGCCGCGTCCCACGGCGCGTCATCGCGGTTGCAGACAAACAGGGTGTGCAGCACCCCCACCCGCACAAGCTGGCCCGGCAACGCAGTCATTGCGCAGCCGGCTCCGCCACGGGCGTGCCGCTGCGAATGGCGGCGGCCGCTTCCTCGTCCAGCCTTTCGGCGTCCGGGGTGATCTTGACGAAGTTGCGAGCGACGAAAAAGTCGCGCGGCCATGCGGCAAAGTTAAGGAGCACGCCAGGGTCGCGCCCCATCGCTTCGCCATCCATGACCCAGCAAACCGTAAGCAGCGCGCCAGCCTTTGGCCCGAATTCGACATAATCCTTCGTCGCGCTGTCGCGCCATTTCCCCTGCTTGATGCACAGCGCCAGATCGCCGGCCCGCCATGTGTCGTCCATCGGTAAACTCCCCATATGTGCGGGAGAAGGACGAACCGATGTTGCGCGACAGGCCCGCTTGGTTGCCTTCGGCCACATCCCCTTGCGGGAGCCACCTTGCCCGGGTCGGCAGGTTGGCGAGAGCGATTTGCCCTTCTCCTGATGCAGCGCCCAAGTTCGTTCAACCGGGCGCGGCTGTCAATCATCCGGTTGGCCCAATGCCAGAAAACGGCACAACGTCCTGTGCGGGCGCAACTTGACCGCTATCAAAGGGGCATTGGTCAGGATAGGCTATGCGGCGAGGAGAAGGAGGGCAAAGCCATGTTCAAGACCAATGTAGGCAGCGTTGACCGCATTTTGCGCTTCGTGGTGGGGCTGGTGCTGATCGCGCTGGTTTTTGTGGGGCCGCAAACGCCGTGGGGCTGGCTGGGCCTGATCCCGCTTGCCACGGGCCTTTTCCGCACCTGCCCCGCCTACAGCCTGATCGGGGTGAATACCTGCAAGAAATAGGGCAGATTTGCCGCGCCTGAAGGCTGGACATTGCCCCTGCGCCAAGGGCATAGCCCGCACCCATGCACGATATCCGCCTGATCCGCGAAAACCCGGAAAAGTTTGACGCCGCCCTCGCTACGCGCGGGCTGGACCCGATGGCGCAGCGCCTTGTGGCGATGGACGAGGCGCGCCGCGCGCTCTCCACCCGGTTGCAGGAGATTCAGGGCCGCCGCAACGAAGCGTCCAAGCTGATCGGGCAGGCGATGGCCAAGGGCGACAAGGACGCCGCCGAAGCGCTGAAAGCCGAAGTGGCGGAACTCAAAATCGCCATGCCCGCGCTGGAGGAGGAGGAGCTGCAGGCAGCCAAGCTGCTTGATGAGATTCTCGCCGCCATCCCCAACCTGCCCGCCGACGATGTGCCGCAGGGCGCGGACGAGGCGGACAATGTCGAGGTGAGCCGCTGGGGCACCCCGCCCGCCTTTGATTTCGCCCCGCTGGAGCACGCCGATCTCGGCCCGGCGCTGGGCATGGATTTCGAAACCGCCGCGAAGATGAGCGGCGCGCGCTTCACTTTCCTGCGCGGCCAGATGGCCCGCCTCAACCGCGCGCTGGCGCAGTTCATGCTGGACAAGCAGACGGGCGAGAACGGCTATACCGAATGCAATGTGCCGCTGCTGGTGCGCGACGAGGCGATGTTCGGCACCGGGCAATTGCCCAAGTTTTTCGAGGATCAGTTCGGCACTACCGATGGCCGCTGGCTGATCCCCACCGCCGAAGTTAGCCTCACCAATTCGGTGCGCGAGCATATCGTGGACGATCTTTCCGCCCCCATTCGCCTCACCGCGCTGACCCCCTGTTTCCGCGCCGAGGCTGGCGCGGCGGGGCGTGATACGCGCGGCTTTATCCGCCAGCACCAGTTCGAGAAGGTGGAGCTGGTCACCATCTGCCGTCCGGAAGATGCGCAAGTCGAGCATGACCACATGGTGCGCAGCGCGGAGAGCGTTCTGGAAGCGCTGGGCCTGCCCTATCGCAAGGTTCTGCTGTGCAGCGGCGACATGGGATTTGGCGCGCGGCGCACTTACGATCTGGAGGTCTGGCTGCCGGGGCAGGATACTTACCGCGAAATCAGCTCGATCAGCTGGTGCGGCGATTTTCAGGCGCGGCGCATGAATGCCCGCTATCGGCCCGAAGGCGCGAAAGGCACCGCCTTCGTGCACACGCTCAACGGCAGCGGCCTCGCCGTGGGCCGCACTTTGGTGGCGGTGCTGGAAAATTACCAGCAGGCGGACGGATCGGTGATCGTGCCGCCTGCGCTGCTGCCCTATACCGGCGGGATGGAACTTCTGGTGCCTGCCAAGTAATGCGCATCCTCCTCACCAATGATGACGGCATCCATGCCCCCGGCCTTGAACTGCTGGAGGCGATTGCGGCGGAACTCTCCGACGATGTGTGGGTCTGCGCCCCGGCAGAGGAACAGTCGGGCGCGGGCCATTCGCTGACTCTGCATATGCCGGTGCGGCTGCGCCAATACGGGGATCGGCGCTTTGCCGTGACCGGCACCCCCACCGATGCGGTCAATCTGGGGCTGCGCAAGCTGTTTGCCGACAGGAAGCCCGATCTGGTCATTTCCGGCATCAATGCGGGCGAGAATCTGGCCGATGATGTCACCTATTCGGGCACGATTTCTGCCGCGATGGAAGGCGCGTTGGCGGGCATTCCGGCGATTGCCCTGTCGCAGGCGCAGCGCGACGGGGTGAAGGATTTCGCTGCCGCCGATGGCTGGGCGGAGCGTGTGCTGCGCGTGCTGGCGGCAACGCCCATGGCGAAGCGCACGCTCATCAATGTCAACTTCCCCGATGTGGCGGCCGATCAGGTCAAGGGCATCCGCGTGGCGCGGCAGGGCTTCCATGATTACGAACGCGGCAGCCTGATCGAAGGCACCGATCCGCGCGGGCGGCCCTATTACTGGTTCGGGCTGGAGGAGATGGAGCACACGCTCGATCACGGCAGCGATCTGGAAGCCGTGGCCGATGGCTATGTGTCGGTCACGCCTTTGCAACTCGATTTCACCCATTACGCCGCGCTGGGCGCGCTGGCGGACAGGTTCAGCGATTGACCATGGCCCGCCGCCTCTTGTTCCGCAAGGAGATGGAACGGCGGCGATTCACCCCGCTGCGGCGCGCGGTGAATGTGCCCGTCTGGGGCGATTTGGGCCTGCGGCTGGGGATGGCCTTTGCGCTGATCGGCCTTGTGGTGCTGATCCACTGGCTGGACCGCGACGGGCTGGTTGATCACCATGATGGCCATGTCAGCTTCCTTGACGTGGTCTATTTCACCATGATCTCGGTCACCACCACCGGCTTTGGCGATATCGCGCCGATTTCCGACAAATCGCGGCTGGTGGAGGCGGTGATCGTCACGCCGGTACGTATCCTCGTGCTGTTCCTGTTTGTGGGCACGGCCTATAATTTCATCATCAAGCGAAGCTGGGAGAAGTTCCGCATGGCCCGCATCCAGAAGACGCTGACCGATCATATCGTGGTGCTGGGTTTTGGCGTTTCCGGCTCCGAAGCCGTGCGTGAATTGATCGAGCGCGGCACCGATCCGCGCACTATCGTGGTGATGGACCCATCCGAGGAACGCTTGCAGCTAGCCGAGGAACTGGGCTGCAATGTCATCTGCGCCGATGCGTCGCGTGATGAAAGCCTGATGGCCGTGCGGATCGCCAATGCGCAAAGCGTGCTGGTATCCGCCGGGCGCGACGATGCCAGCATCCTCATCGTGCTGACGGTGCGCCATCTGGCGCCCAAGGTGCCGATCAGCGTGGTGGTGCGCGCGGCCGATAACGAGATTCTGGCGCGGCAGGCAGGCGCCGACAATGTGATCAATCCGGTGCGCTTTACCGGCCTGCTGCTGGCGGGCAGCGCGCAGGGTGCGCATATCGCGGATTATCTGGCCGATCTCGCCAGCGTCAGCGGGCGGGTGCAACTGGTCGAACGCGCGGTTGCGCCCGATGAAGTGGGCAAACCGCTGAGCCAGCTCAAGAGTGGCGGGCGGGGCTTGCGCATCTACCGTCAGGGGCAGGCCATCGGTTTCTGGGAAGATGCAGCCTGCGCGCTTCAAGCGGGCGATATCGTGGTGGAAATCCTGCCCACTGACACCACCGAAGCCGGCTGCTGAATCGCGCCTCTGGCGCAAAGCCGCGCGCGCGTGTAGGGGCCGCGCATCATGGCGACCCAAATTCCCGACCAGAAGCGCGTAGGCATGGTCAGCCTTGGCTGCCCCAAGGCGCTGGTTGATTCCGAACGCATCCTCACCTCGCTGCGTGCCGATGGCTACGCGATGAGCGCCGATTACGCCGGGGCCGATGTCGTGCTGGTCAACACCTGCGGCTTCCTCGATTCCGCCAAGGAGGAAAGCCTCGAAGCCATTGGCGAGGCCATTGCCGAAAACGGCCGCGTGATCGTGACCGGCTGCATGGGAGACGAGGCGGAACTGATCCGCGCCCGTTTCCCGCAAGTGCTGGCCATTACCGGCGCGCATCAATACGAGGATGTGGTCAAAGCGGTGCACGAAGCGGCGCCGCCCAGCCAAGGGCCGTTCGTCGACCTCATCCCGGCCAATGACGCCGGCGTCAAGCTGACGCCGCGCCATTACAGCTACCTCAAGATTTCCGAAGGCTGCAACCACGCCTGCGCCTTCTGCATCATCCCTTCGCTGCGCGGAAAACTCGCCAGCCGGCGGGTGGACGCCGTGCTGCGCGAGGCGGAAAAGCTGGTGGCCGCCGGCACCAAGGAATTGCTGGTGATCAGCCAGGACACCAGCGCCTACGGGGTGGATATCCGGCACGAGGAGCGGATGTGGAAAGGCCACCCGGTGCGCGCCCACATGGCCGATCTGGCGCGCGAACTGGGGCAGTTGCGCACTCCGCAAGGCGAAACGCCGTGGGTGCGGCTGCACTATGTCTACCCCTATCCCCATGTCGATCAGGTCATCCCGCTGATGGCCGAAGGGCTGCTGACGCCCTATCTCGACATCCCCTTCCAGCACGCCAGCCCCAAGGTGCTGCGCGCGATGAAGCGCCCGGCGAACGAGGCCAAGGTGCTCGAACGGCTGAAAAGCTGGCGCGCGATCTGCCCCGATATCGCGGTGCGGTCATCTTTCGTGGTGGGCTTTCCGGGCGAGACCGAGGAGGATTTTCGATACCTGCTCGACTGGCTGGAAGACGCGCAGCTTGACCGCGTGGGCGCATTCCGGTTCGAACCGGTGGAAGGCGCGGCGGCCAATGCCCTGCCCGATCCGGTGCCGGAGGAGGTGAAGGAAGAGCGCTACGCCCGGATCATGGACGTGACCGCGCGGATTAGCGCCGCCAAGCTCGCCGCAAAGATCGGCCGCACACTGCCCGTCATCATCGACGAGGTGGGCGAGCCGGACGAAGACGGCGATGTCGGCGCAGCGGGCCGCAGCCAGGCCGATGCCCCCGAAATCGACGGCGCAGTCTACTTGCGCAATGTGCCCGAAAGCCTGCGGGCGGGCGATTTTGTGCAAGTGGAGATTGAGGACGCCGACGCGCACGACCTGTTCGGCGTGATCGTCTAACCTTGCCGCAGCATATCACCACTCTCACGGTGCAGACTTCCGGCAAGGCGCTGGTGGAAATCACGCGCGAAGTGGCTGATTGGGTCGCCTCGACAGGCGCGCAAACCGCGCTGCTCACGCTCTTCTGCCGCCACACATCGGCCAGCCTGCTGATCAACGAGAACGCTGCGCCTGCGGTAAAGCGCGATATCCTGCGCTGGCTCGATCGGCTTGCGCCGGAAAACGCAGGCTACGAACATGACGACGAAGGGCCGGACGATATGCCCGCCCATCTGCGCAGCGCGCTGACGGGCAGCAGCCTGTCCATTCCTGTGGCCGACGGACGCATGGTGCTCGGCACATGGCAGGGCATTTACCTTGCCGAACACCGGGCCCACCCGCACCGGCGGCAGATTGTGGCGCATTTGCTGGCCGATAATTGACAGCGCGAATACAGGAGTGGGAACCGGGATGCGGTTGAGGCATAGGGATCAGCATATGCCTCTCGACATTTCCGCCCGTTTCACCTTCCGGCTCGACACGCCGACCGATGTGCTGTTGCAGTTCGAAGCTGCGCAATTGCCCGAACAGGTGGTGCTGCGCGCCGATACCCAGCTTGGCGAGACGCTCCACCTCGCGCGTGTTTCCGCCGCCGACGCTATTGGAGAGCGTCTGCTGCTGCGCGCCGAGGGGGAGTTCGCGGTATCCTATAGCGCGCAGGTGCAGGTGCAGCGCCAGCTTGCCGATATTGCCGCATTGCAGGCGCTCGATCCCCACGAATTGCCTGCCGAAACGGTCGGCTATCTGTTCGATTCGCGCTATTGCCAGGCCGACCGGCTGCAAAGCTTCGTCGCCACGCGGTTTGGCGGGCTGCAAGGCGGGGCACGGATCAATCTGATGCGCGAATGGATCGCCTGCGAGATCGAATATGCCCCCGGCTCCAGCACCAGCGACACCACCGCTCTTGATACCTTTGTCGAGCGACGCGGCGTATGCCGGGATTTTGCCCATGTGCTGATCGCCTTCGCCCGCGCCTCTGCCATTCCGGCGCGTTATGTCAGCTGTTACGCGCCCGGCGTTGATCCACCCGATTTTCATGCATTGGCCGAGGTGTTCCTGGCCGATCCGGAAACGCCGGGCGGCGGGGCGTGGCATATGGTGGACGCCACCGGCATGGCCGACCCGGCGCATACGGCCAAGATTGGCGTGGGCCACGATGCCGCCGATGTCAGCTTCATGACCGTGTTCGGTGCCGCCGAATACGGAGAGCATGAGGTAAAGGTTACCGCGCGCGATTGAGCGCTGGTGCCTTGCACCGCCAACACCCCTTCCCGTTTTTGAAATGCGATGGTAGCGCTCACAACATTGTCCACCGGGATGGATGGACACTTTTTGCCCGCGCTCTATTGCAGCGCAGCATGAACGAGGGGATAGTATGAACGGCGAATTGGATCTTCGCGGGGGAATCGCATGACGGGCCGCGCCCATACCTTGCTGCTGTTTGGTGCCACGGGCGACCTGTCGCGCCGTATGCTGCTGCCCTCGCTTTGTGCGCTCCACGCCGAAAAGCTGGTGCCTGAAGACCTGCGGATCGTGGGAACCGCGCGTTCGGAAATGAACGATGCGCAGTTCCGCAATTTCGCGCGCGATGCGCTGGAAAAGTTCCTTCCCGCCGAACGGCGCGGCGGGATGGCGGATTTCCTTAACCGCCTGTCCTATCAGCAGCTCGATGTGACAGCACCCGAAGGCTATGCCGAATTGGCGAAAAAGGCCGGGCCGGGAGAGGATCTGGCGATTTTCCTGTCCACCGCCCCCAGCCTGTTCAAGCCCACGATCGAAGGGCTGGCGGGTGCGGGCCTTGCCGGTTCGAAGGATGGCAACGGCGCGCGCATCAGTCTGGAAAAGCCGCTGGGCAGCGATCTGGCATCCTCGGCCGCGATCAACGATGCGGTGGCAACCGCCTTCCCGGAAAACCGCATTTTCCGCATCGATCACTATCTGGGCAAGGAAACGGTGCAGAACCTCTTGGCGCTGCGCTTTGCCAATCTGTTTTTCGAACCGCTCTGGCGCAGCCAGTATATCGACCATGTGCAGATCACCGTGGCCGAGACGGTGGGGCTGGAAAGCCGCGTCGATTTCTATGATGACGCCGGCGCATTGCGCGACATGGTGCAGAACCATATGCTGCAACTCCTTGCGCTGGTGGCGATGGAGCCGCCGGGCAGTTTCGACGCCAATGCCGTGCGCGACGAAAAGGTGAAGGTGCTGCGCGCGCTGCGCGCCGTTTCGGCGGACGAAATCGTGACCGGCCAGTATCGCGGCGGCGCCAGCGCCGGGCAGATCGTGCCGGGCTATGACGAAGAGCTGGGCCGCGACAGCGACACCGAGACTTTCGTCGCGCTGAAGGCCCATGTCGACAATTGGCGCTGGCGCGGCGTGCCGTTTTACCTGCGCACCGGCAAGCGGCTGGCCCGCCGCGTGACCGAGATTATCGTGCAGTTCCGGCAGGTGCCGCATTCCATCTTCCCCGGCGCGAAGATGAAGCCCAACCGGCTGGTGATCGGCATCCAGCCGGAGGAGAACATTTCGCTCACCCTGATGGCAAAGGTGCCCGGCATCGACCAACAAGGCATGGTGCTGCGCAGTGTGCCGCTCGATATCGCCATGCCCGATGCCTTTTCGGGCAAGTTCAAGCGCATTGCGTATGAGCGGCTGCTGCTCGATCTGATCGAAGGCGACCAGACGCTGTTCGTCCGCCGCGACGAGGTGGAGGCGCAATGGCAATGGATCGACGCCATCCGCGAAACCTGGGCGCGCGAGGGGATAACGCCCAAAACCTATGCCGCAGGCTCGTGGGGACCAAGCGCCGCGATCGCTTTGGCGGAGCGCGATGGAGTGAGTTGGCATGAGTAATTTGCACCCCGCGCTGGAACGCGTCACCGACCGGATCATCGAAAGAAGCCGCAACAGCCGCAGCGCCTACCTCGCGCTGATGGCCGAGGAGGGCGAACGGCACGCGGATCGCAACACGAAAATGCCCTGTTCCAACCTCGCGCACGGCTTTGCCGCGGCCGAGGAGGACAAGCAGGCCATCGCCACCCGCGCGGGCCCCAATATCGGCATCATCAGCGCCTATAACGATACCATCTCGGCGCATCAGCCTTACGGCGCCTATCCCCCGCGGCTGAAAATCTATGCCCGCGAAGTGGGTGCCACCGCCCAGGTGGCCGGGGCCACGCCCGCCATGTGCGACGGGGTGACGCAGGGCGCGGACGGCATGGAATTGTCGCTGTTCAGCCGCGATGTGATTGCGCTGGCCACCGGCGTTGGCCTGTCGCACCATATGTATGATGCGGTGGCCCTTTTGGGCATTTGCGACAAGATCGTGCCCGGCCTGCTGATGGGCAGCCTGCGCTTCGGCTGGCTGCCTGCGATGTTCGTGCCGAGCGGCCCCATGCCCAGCGGCATCCCCAACAAGGAAAAGCAGGCCGTCCGCCAGCTTTATGCCGAAGGCAAGGTGGGCCGCGCCGAATTGCTGGAGAGCGAGGCGAAAAGCTACCATTCGCCCGGCACCTGCACCTTTTACGGCACCGCCAATTCCAACCAGATGATGATGGAACTGATGGGCCTGCATCTGCCCGGCGCGGCCTTTGTGCAGCCCGGCACACCATTGCGTCAGGCGCTGGACCGGGCGGCCATCCACCGCCTTGCCGCCATCACGCGCGAAGGCAACGATTACCGCCCGCTGGCGCATTGCGTGGATGAAAAGGCGATCGTCAACGCCGCCGTCGGCCTGCTCGCCACGGGCGGGTCCACCAATCACGCGATCCACATCCCCGCCTTTGCCCGCGCGGCAGGCGTGATCATCGACTGGACCGATCTGGACGAACTGTCCGCCGCTGTCCCGTTGCTCGCCCATGTCTATCCCAACGGTGCGGGCGATGTGAACCACTTCCACGCGGCCGGCGGCATCGGCTTTGTGGTGGGCGAATTGCTGAAAGCAGGCCTTGCGCATGGCGATATCCTGACCGTGGGCAACCCGTCTGGCACGCAAGGGTTGGCCGAATATGCGCGCGAACCCTGGCTGGACAGCGATGCGCTGAACTGGCGCGATGTGGGGGAAAGCGGCGATCTGTCGATGCTGCGCCCGGCGACCGATCCGTTCCAGCCCGATGGCGGAATGCGGCTTGTCACCGGCAATCTGGGCCGCGCCTGTTTCAAGACCAGCGCGATCACGCCCGAACGCTATACGGTAGAGGCGCCGTGCCGGATCTTTGCCGATCAGAAGGACGTGGCCGCCGCATTCAAGGCGGGCGAACTGGACCGCGACGTGGTGGTCGTCGTCCGCTTTCAGGGGCCGCGCGCCAACGGGATGCCCGAACTCCACGCGCTCACCCCCATGCTCGGCGTGTTGCAGGACAAGGGATACAAGGTCGCACTGGTCACCGATGGCCGGATGAGCGGGGCGAGCGGCAAGGTGCCCGCCGCGATCCATGTCAGCCCCGAAGCGCTGGGCGGTGGCCCGCTCTCGCTGCTGCAGGATGGCGATGTGGTGCGCCTGTGCGCGCGCGACGGAACGCTGGCGACCACAGCCGATCTCTCCACCCGCACCCCCGCCACCCCGCCGCCGCCCGCCAGCGGCACGGGACGCGAGATTTTCGCCATGTTCCGTCTGGGCGCGGATGAGGCCGAAAAGGGCGGCAGCGCGATGATGGCGGCGGCTGGCCTTTGATGGGCGCGCAGGCAACCGATCTGGTCGCGGTCGATATCGGCGGCACCCATGCGCGCCTCGCCATCGCCCGCATTGCCAGCGATGGCGCGATTGCGCTGGACGATCCGGTGACGCTGCACACCAGCGATCACGCCAGCTTCCAGACCGCGTGGGAGGATTTCCGCGACCGGATGGGCGGCGCCCTGCCCCCGCGCGTGGCCATCGCCATTGCCGGGCCGGTGGGCGGCGAGGTGATCCGCTTTACCAACAATCCCTGGATCATCCGCCCCGCATTGATCCCCGAAAAGCTGGGCGTGGACGCCTTCACACTCGTCAATGATTTTGCCGCCATCGCCCATGCCGTCGCCGCCGCACCGGACGACCAATTCCTGCATCTGGCGGGGCCGGATCGCCCACTACCTGCCAGCGGGGTGATCAGCGTGCTTGGCCCCGGAACCGGCCTTGGCGTGGCGTGGCTGCGGCGCGACGGGCACGGTTCTGTCCATGTGCAGGCGACCGAAGGCGGCCATGTCGATTTCGCCCCGCTCGATCATATCGAGGATGCGATTCTGACCCGCCTACGAAAGGCGCATTTGCGCGTTTCGGTAGAGCGCGTGGTATCCGGCCCGGCGATTGTGGAGATCTACAACACGCTCGCCGCGATGGAGGGGCGCTCGGTGCCGGCCATGTCGGACGTGGCGATCTGGACCGCCGCGATGGACGGGACAGACAGCCTTGCCGCTGCCGCGATGGACCGGTTCTGCCTGTCGCTGGGCGCGGTGGCCGGGGATATTGCGCTGGCGCAGGGGGCATCGGGCGTGGTTATCGCGGGCGGGCTGGGTTACCGCCTGCGCGACCTGCTGCCGCGTTCGGGCTTTGCCGAAAGGTTCCGCGCCAAGGGCCGCTTTGAACCGATGATGGCCGAAATCCCGGTCAAGCTGATCACCCATCCCCAGCCCGGCCTGTTCGGCGCCGCGGCAGCCTTTGCAGCGGAGCACGGCCAATGAACCCGATCGAGAAAATCATGCGCACCGCACCGGTGATCCCCGTGCTGGTGATCGAGGATGCGGGCGAGGCGCGCGAGATTGCCGAGGCGCTGGTGGAAGGCGGGCTGAAAGTGCTCGAAGTCACGCTGCGCACCGCCAATGCGCTCGACGTGATCCGGCGGATGAATCTGGTGCGCGGGGCGATTGTGGGCGCCGGCACCGTCACCAACAAGGATCAGTTGAAAGAGGCGCTGTCCGCCGGGGCCGAATTCATCGTTTCCCCCGGTCTGACCGAGCCGCTGGGCCAGGCCGCGATCAAGGCAGGCGTGCCTTTCCTGCCCGGCACCGCCACGGCAGGCGATATCATGCGCGGAATGGATCTGGGGCTGGAACACTTCAAGTTCTTCCCCGCCATGGCGGCGGGCGGCCTGCCTGCCTTGAAGGCGCTTGCCGCGCCGTTCTTTCGCGCCAAGTTCTGCCCCACCGGCGGCATCAGCGCCGCCACCGCGCCCGATTGGCTGGCCCATCCGCAGGTTCTGTGCGTGGGCGGCAGCTGGATCGTGAAGCCAGGTGCCCGCCCGGAGGAGATACACGCGCTGGCCGCAGAGGCGGCGGCGCTGGGCGGGGCGCAAGGCTGATGAGGTCGCTGGCGGACCTCACCCACCGCTTGCAGGATCTGCACCTGCGCACAGCCGAAACGCCGCTGTTCAACCCCGTCTTCCAGCTGTCGCTCGACCTGTCGCGCCTGATCGAGAGCGGGGAACTGACGCTGGCCAATTGCGCCGCGCTGATTACCGAACTGGAATGCAGCGCGCTGGCCCACCGGGCGCGGCATCTTGGCCGCCTGCTGTCCCCTGTGGATCCCGCAAACAACGGCGCTGCGCTCGCCGCCTGCTTTACCGAAACCGATTTTGACGCCTTTGCCGCGCGCTGGCAGCGGCCGCAATTGCACGCGGTCTTTACCGCGCATCCGACCTTCCTGCTTACTCCGGCGCAGACCGATGCACTGGCAAAGGCCGCTAGCACGGGAAGTGAAATCACGCCTGCTTCCCTGCAAGGCGCGCGGCCAAAGGTAACGCTGGCGCACGAACACGCGGAGGCCATGCGCGCGATTGCCCACGCGCAGGACGCGCGCGACCGGGTGGTGCGCGCCGTTCTGGCCCATGCGGCCCAGACATGGCCGACACGCTGGCACGAACTGGCCCCGCTGCCCTTCCGCTTCGCCAGCTGGGTCGGCTATGACATGGACGGGCGCACCGATATCACCTGGTCGGCCTCCATCGGTTTTCGCCTTGCGGAAAAGGCGGAAAGGCTGGCACGCTATTGCGAGCAATTGGCCGCGATCGACGCCGCTCATCCGCTGCTGAAGGAATTGCGCCCTGCTGCCGGTTACGCGGCCGACCGGGCGAACGATTTTGCCGCCGACCTTTCGGATCCTGCCGCGCTTTCGGTTGCCGCCAACCGACTGACCGCGAAAGACCCGCGCAAGCTCCTCTCGCTTGGGCCCCTGATTTCGGCGCTGGAAACTGAAGCGAGCCAGTCGGAGACAGAACGGGCCGTAGCGCTCAAGACACTCGCCGCCGCGATGCGCGCCGACGGGCTTGGCATGGGCTGGATCCATTTTCGCGTGAACGCAAAGCAGTTGGGCAATGCGATCCGCCGCAAGCTGGACCCGGAAGGCACGCTCGACCTTGCCAGCAAGGGCGCCATCGTCCACCTGCGCCGCGCGATTGAGCAGGTAGCACCGCACCGCTCCAACTTTGCCGCGCTGGCGATCGAAAGCAGCACCGCGATCCGGCAATTCCTGGCGATGGCGCAGATCCTGCACCATGTGGACGCCGATGCGCCGATCCGGATGCTGATTGCCGAATGCGAGGAACCGGCAACGCTGCTGTCCGCGCTCTATTTCGCCAAGCTGTTCGGCATTGCCGACAAGGTCGATGTCTCGCCCCTGTTCGAAACCGAAAGCGCGCTGGAACATGGCGGGCGCTTCCTGGACGAATTGCTGGCCGAGGAAATCTACCGCGATTACGCCCGCACGCGTGGCCGGGTGGCGATTCAGACCGGGTTTTCGGATGCAGGCCGCTTTGTCGGGCAGATTCCGGCAAGCCTTGCCATTGAACGGTTGCAAGGGCGGCTGGCCGAGGCGATGGCGAAGAACGGCATGGCCGATGTCGCTGCACTGATCTTCAACACGCATGGCGAAAGCATGGGGCGCGGCGCGCATCCCGCCAGCCTGGAAGATCGCCTCGCCTGGCCGCTCAGCCCCTGGGCGCGGCGGCGTTTTGCCCGTGCGGGCATTGTGCTGGAGCCGGAGGTGAGTTTTCAGGGCGGCGATGGGTATCTGTGGTTCGCCACCCCTGATCTGGCGCTTGCCACGCTGACGCGGATTGCCGAACTCGCCCCCGCCGATACCGATCCCGATGCGCCAAAGGATGTGTTCTACCAGCGCACCGATCTGTCCCTCGATTTTTACCGCGCCATCCGCGATCACCAGCGCGCGCATCTGGAAAGCCGCACCTATGCCCGCGCGGTGACTGCGTTTGGCCTGGGGATGCTCAACCCCACGGGCAGCCGCGTGTCGCGCCGGCAAAGCGACATTTCGGCCGACCGCGAGATGAGCCTCAGGCAAATCCGCGCGATTCCGCACAATGCAGTGCTGCAACAGCTGGGCTATCCGGTGAATGTCATTGCGGGCGTAGGCGAAGCGGCGGAAGGCAATTACGAGGAGATGGCCGCGCTGCTGAAAGACAGCGAGCGGGGCCGCCAGCTTATCCGCCTGGTGCGCGCCGCCAATGCGCTGGCCAGCGTGAAGACGGTCGCCGCCTATGGCGAATTGTTCAATTCCGCCTATTGGGCCAGCCGCCCCTATCGCGGCACCGAAAGCCATCTGGCATCGGCGTGCGAATATCTGGCCGAATATCTGGTGAAGGACGACCGGGTTGGCGTGTTCCGCCGCCTTGCCAGCCGCTTGCGCGTTGATGCGCTCAAACTGCACCGTCTGCTGGCCTTGATGCCCGAAGAAAACGGCGCACCCGCCAGCGAGGATACGCGCCGCATGATCGGGGCTGCGCAGGCGCTGCGGCTGGCATTGTTCCAGCATATGTTCATCCGCGCGGTCAGCGTGCCCGCCTTCAGCCGCGCCAACGATGTCAGCCGCGACGATGTGCTGGAAATGGTCTTCACCCTGCGCGTGGACGAGGCGCTGGCACAGCTGAGGCGCGCCTATCCCACCAGCTTCCCGCAGATCACCGATTTCCAGCTGGACGAGCCCACCGATTATCCGGAAGGCGAGGATCAGGGCTATGCCGCGATCCGGCGCGATTTCATCGATCCGATCGAACAGGCGCACGCCCTGTCGCTGCGCATCACCACCGCGATTGCCAATATTTTCGGCGCGCATGGGTGACAGGGCGCGTTAAGCGCTCGCCCGTCAGGCGTCCAGAATCGGGACTTGCGCCGGGAAGCCGTTGGATTATCGGCAGATCGGGCGCATAATCACGCCCATGGACGCAATCGTGAAATGGATCGGGGGAACGACCCTGGTGGTGCTGGTGATGATCGGCACGCTCGTGTTTGGCGGCAACGCGCTGATCGCAGGCGATACCGAGCGGGAGACAGCAAGCTGGCTCGCGGCCGAAGATGTGCTGGGCGAGGAAGCGCCGCTGGCGGGTGCGGCTGAGGGGATCGATTTCACCGCCGATGCGCGCCATGCGCAAATACCCGCCTTTGTCTCCGAACCCGTGGTGCAACAGGCGCCTGCTTA
This sequence comes from Alteraurantiacibacter palmitatis, assembly GCF_037154115.1. Lineage (NCBI taxonomy): Bacteria > Pseudomonadati > Pseudomonadota > Alphaproteobacteria > Sphingomonadales > Erythrobacteraceae > Alteraurantiacibacter > Alteraurantiacibacter palmitatis. Next base: position 70,421 of record NZ_JBANRO010000012.1, read on the forward strand.
CGATGCCGACAACCCATTCGTCATCAAGCGCGTGCTGCCGATCGACGGCCCGATCCGCTACGGCGAATGGCACTGGGACGATGAAGGCGTGCCTGCCGGGCCGCTGGTTGTCACGGTGGACTTGCAAGCGCGCGTCATCAGCGTTTTCCGCAACGGGTATGAAATCGGCGCAGCGGCCGCGATGCTGGGCACGCCCGAACATCCCACGCCCGTGGGCAGCTTCCCGATCCTGACCAAGGAACGCCACAACGTATCGGAAAAATACAACAACGCCCCCATGCCCTGGACGCTGCGCCTGACTTGGGACGGGATCGCGATCCACGGCGGCTCAACCGTGGAGCGCGGCTATGCCAGCCACGGCTGCATCGGGGTGCCGGATGAATTTGCCAGCCGCCTGTTCGCGATTGCCCGCGTGGGCGACCGGGTGATCATCACCAACGGCCAGCGCGCCGGGATTGGCACGCCGCTCGCCAACGGAACTAGCCCGATTTCCGCGGCGGTTCGGGGCTGAACAGCCACGCGCCATTTTCCACGCGGGCGAGCACTCCTGCCAAGGACGCGCTCTGACCTTGCGCGAGGCGCTCCACCATGCGCGCCAGATCAGTGCGGCTGACCTCCCCGCCCAGCCTGCGCAGGATGCGACGCACAATCTCGACATTGGCAAAAGCGCTGACGCAAGGGGCAAAGCGCCATTGCTGTCCCTGGCACGAAACGCGGTTGAGCCAATCGCCCTCGACCGTCTGCTCCACAAACGCCTCGGCCTCGGCCAGCAGGCGTGCACTGCGCGCCAGCGCCAGCGGATCGAGCCAGTCGGCCCGCGCCAGTTCCTGCCTTATGCGCACACGGTCGTAATCGGCATTGCTGTTGGAGGGATCCTGCGCCGGGGTGATGGCGGCGAGGCGGCAGATGGCCGCCAGCTCGGCACGCCGCCAATCGAGCAAGGGGCGGATTACGCGCAGATTGCCAATCGCACCCGTTGAACGCACGCCCGCCAGTCCCGCAAGCCCGCTGCCCCGGTTGAGGCGCATCAGCAGCGTTTCGGCCTGATCATCGGCATGATGCGCGGTGGCGACGGCGGCAAGGCCCTGCCGAACCGCCCAATCCTCCAGCGCGGCATATCGCGCGCGGCGTGCCTCTGCCTGCACATTGCCCGGCGCCACATCGACGCTCAGGATGTCGCAGGCAATGCCAAGCACGGCACAAACCTGCGCCACCAGCGCACCTTCCTCTGTCGCTTCGGGGCGCAAGCCATGATCGACCGTCGCCACGGCAAAGCGGCCAGGAATGGCGGCGTGGGCGAGCAAGAGCATCGCCAGAGAATCCGGCCCGCCGCTGACCGCAAGGCCAATGCGGCCATCGCCAGCGTTCAGCCGATCGAGTGCCGCCTTGAATCGCCCCGCCAATTCGGCCGGGATGGCCTTACTGGCAGCGGACACGGCCCCGCGCTGCGTCATATTGCTGCGCCAGCCGCCCGGTGGCAAGCGCGGGATAGGTTTCCCCGAACTCTGCCAGCGCGATGCAGGCGCGGTTGGTGTCGTTCAGCGCAATCATGCTCTCTGCCAGGAACAGCAGGCTGTCGGGCGCACGGGCGGCCTGCTTGTTCGCCTGGTAGTTTTCAAAGAAGAAGGTAGCCGCGCGGCGCGGATCGCCCGCATCCAGATAGGCCCGGCCCAGCAGGTTTCGGCCAAAGGTGACGCGCGGATGGTTGGGGTAACGTTCGAGGAACAGCGCGAGTTGCTGCTGCGCTTCCGGATAGAGCTGCGCTTCCCACAGGCGGAAGCCATAGACATATTCGTCATCGCCCGGATCGGCGGTGGCGGGCTTGAGCACGGCCTGCACCCGCGCCAGCCGCTCGGCACTGGGTGCCGGGGCTGCGGCAGCGGGCGCAGCGGCGGCAGCGGCGGCGGGCGCTGTAACCGCACCGCTTGCCGCACCGCCCGAAGCGCTGGCCGAAGCGCTGGCCGAAGGGGCCGGCAGCGTCGGCAAGGCCTGCGCCACAGGGGCCGATGCGGCGCGTTGCTCCAGCGCAGCCAGGCGGGTTTCCATTTGCATCAGCGCGTTCTGATTGATCTCGGTCGCCTCGGTCATCCGGGCCAGTTGCAGTTCGATCGCTTCCAGCCGGTCAAGCACCCCGGTCAGCGCGCCGGGCGTGGGCGCATTGGCCGAAGGCGTGGGCGCATTGGCCGAAGGCGCGGTGATCTCGGCTTCGAAAAAGCGCTGGTCACCGCCGGGAAAGACCGCCCGCTGCAAGGCACGCAGCTGGCGTTCAATGCTTTGCAGACGCTGGTCGGCCGAGGGCTGGCTTTGCGCCCACGCAGCTTGCGGCACCGTTCCCAGCGCCAGCCCCACTGCCATCAGCGATGCGGTCACCGCCGTTCCTGATCCGCGCCAGAATGCCATTGTGCGAGCCATCCCAATCCTTCCTTTCACAAGGGCCGCCTGCTGCTGCATGGGCAGGCCCCCTATTCCCCATTTGCCAGTTGCCAACCGAATAGCGGATTAACCACGCCGCGGGGAGGTGCGCGAGGACGAAATCCCCTGCGGGCTTTACCTAAACGTCTATTGCGCCGGCGATTCCTGGGCCCCGCCGGCATCGCGTTCGGGCGCCGGGGCAATCTCAGGCGATGCGGTAGGCGTGTCGGCAGGGATTGCGGTTGCCGTTCCCGCAGTGCGCGGGGCGGATGGTGCTGTCGGCCGGCGGCTGGCCGCGGCCTGCGTCGCTGGCGGAACCGCCGCCGGGCTGACGCTTGCGGCGGGGGGCGCGGCGCGGGCCAGCAGCGATGCAGCGTCAACCGGCACATTGCTTACCGTTTGCGGCAGAGTGGACAAGGGCGGCACCGCCCGCCCGCCCACTGTCACCTCAAGCAGATCGGGCCGCCCGGTCAGGATCCGCGGCCCGCTGGCATCGGCTGGCACGGTGTAGCTTTGCCCGGCAGCCAGTTCGCCTTCCATCAAACGCGTGCCGTCGCTGTTGGAAAAGCGCACCCAGACCGTATCCCTGGCCGTGAAGGTAACCGCTCCCGATGCATCTGCCATGGCCGGGGCAGCGGCATCGGCCCCGCCAGACTGTCCCGCCTCCACCTGCTCGTCGACAAGCGAGGGCAATTGCGCGGCGGGCGCAAACAGCACGCGCGCGGCCATGAACAGGCCCGCCAGCAATACGACCACCGCAATCGCTGAAATCCACACCAGCTGCCCGGACGGCGCGCGCGCGGGATCGCCCGGCTCATATGTCTGGCGCTGGTCGCGTTCGCTGGGGCCGAGTTGGTCGAGTTCCACCCGGACTGCGGCGACAATCGCTTCCTCGTCCAGCCCGGATTCGCGCGCCATCGTGCGGGCAAACCCCACGGCATAGGCGCGGCCGGGCAGCGCGGACAGATTGCCCGCCTCGATCGCCATAATCTGCCGCTGCGGGATACGCGTGCGTTCGGCCATCTGCGCGATGCTGAGACCCATCTTCTCGCGCGCCAGACGCAATTGCGCGCCAGTGCCCTTGGGCACCAACGACTCTTCAGGCATTTCAATCTGTTCGGTCATCAATTTCCCGCCGACCCCTGGCGCAGTCCCCGTCCCAAAACGGGCCCCGCAGCTTTGCGCGCCACAATGCGGCTGAGGCATGACAAGTCAAGGACAGTGACGCCAGAACGCCGTTATTCTGCGCCTATTCCACGTCGATGCCGCGTTCCTCCGCCCAGGCCTGCAGGCTGGCGCGCATCGAGGGCGGCGGATTGGCGAGCCAGCCGTTCATCGCCTCGGCAATTTCGCGGGCATCCACCTGCCGGGCCAGCGCCTTTATCGGGCCGACAGCGGCCGGCGTGATCGACAGGCGGCGGATGCCCAGCCCGATCAGCGCCAGCGCTTCCAGCCGCCGCCCGCCCATTTCGCCGCACACGCCCAGATGCACCGGCCAGCCCGAACAATTCACCACCACCCGCTTCAAAAAGCGCAGGATCGCCGGGCTGAGCCAGTCATAGCGTTCGGCCAGCGCCGGATTGGCCCGGTCCGCCGCAAACAGGAACTGCGTCAGATCGTTGGTGCCGATCGAGATGAAGGAAATGCGCGGCAGCAACAGGTCGAGCGTCTCGGCCAGCGAAGGCACTTCCAGCATCACGCCATAGCGAATGGCGCTGGGCAATTTGCGCCGCTGCTTGCGCAGGAAATCGAGCTGGTGCTGGAACACCGCCCGCGCTTCGTCAAACTCCCACGGTTCGCTCACCATCGGAAACATCACGTTGAGTTCGCGCCCCGCCGCCGCTTCCAGCAAGGCGCGCGCCTGGCTTTTCATCAGCCCGCCGCGTTCCATCGCCAGACGCAGCGCGCGCCAGCCCATCGCCGGGTTTTCGTCCTCGCGGCTGGTATCGCTGGCGAGATAAGGCAACGATTTGTCCCCGCCGATATCGACCGTGCGGAAGATCACGCGCTTGTCGCCTGCCGCTTCCAGCACATCGCGGTAGAGGCGTGTCTGTCGGTCACGCTGCGGCAATTGCGCCGAGACGAGAAACTGGAATTCCGTGCGGTAAAGGCCGATGCCATCGGCGCCGGTCACGCCCAGCATCGCCACATCGTCGCGCAGGCCCGCATTCATCATCACCTCGATCCGCTCGCCATCGCGGGTGAAGGGTTCGACATCGCGCAGCTTGGCGTATTCGGCCAGCCTCTGCTTGCGCGCCGCGAGCCGCGTTTCGAAGGAATCGAGCACACCCTGTGCCGGGCGCAGCGTGACCGAGGCGGCATCGCCATCCACCAATACCGTATCGCCTTCGCGCACCAGGCCGCGTACATTGCGCACACGTCCGATCACCGGCACGCCCATCGCGCGCGCCACGATCACCACATGGGCAGTCAGACTGCCTTCTTCGAGCACCACGCCTTTCAGGCGGCGCTTGTCATATTCGAGGAGTTCAGCCGGGCCGAGGTTCTTGGCGATCAGCACCGTATCACCTTGCAGGCCCATGCTGGCCGCCGTGCCCAATTGGCCCGACACAATGCGCAGCAGACGGTTGGACAGATCCTCCAGATCGTGCATCCGGTCGGCCAGCAGCGGATCCGAAATCTCGCGCATCCGCTGACGGGTGCGTTGCTGCACGCGCTCGATCGCGGCTTCGGCCGTCAGCCCGCTGTCGATCGCCTCGTTGATGCGGCGGCTCCAGCCTTCGTCGTAGGCAAACATCTTGTAGGTTTCGAGCACCTCCTCGTGCTCGCCCCCGGTACCGAAATCGGCCTGCCCCGCCATCTGATCGATCTGCTCGCGCATCTTGTCAAAGGCGAGGTAGACGCGCTGGCGTTCGGCCTCGATATCGTCGGCCATGGTCTGTTCGATATGCACGCGCGGCTGGTGGAACACCGCCTTGCCCAGCCCCAGACCTTTCACCAGACCCAGCCCGGCAATCACCTGCTGCCCGCTTTGCGCCCCTGATCGCTGGCCCAGATCCTCCTCGTCCACCAGCCCGGCATTGTGGATCAGTTCAGCCAGCACCATGGCGACGGTTTGCAGGGCTTCCAGTTCGACATCTTCATACCGGCGCGGCTCCACGTGCTGCACGGTCAGCACGCCGATCGCCCGCTCGCGCCGTACGATGGGAACACCGGCAAAGGAGTGGAACTTTTCCTCGCCCGTTTCGGGGCGGTACTGGAATTCGGGATGCGTGGCGGCCTCATCCAGGTTCAGCGTTTCGATATTGGCCGCAATCGTGCCCGTCAGCCCCTCGCCAATGCCCAGCCGGGTGACGTGAACCGCGCTCTGGTTCAGGCCGCGCGTGGCGAAGAGTTCGAGCATCCCTTCGCGCAGCAGATAGACCGAGCACACCTCGCTATCCAAGGCATCACCGATGATCTCCACCACCTGGTTCAGCTTGGCCTGCGCATGGCTGCGCGCGGCCATCACTTCGTGCAGGCGGGTAAGGATCGATCTGGCGGCTGCGGCGGCTCCTGGCATGGCAGCAAGGCCTATAGCATTACGCAGCCTTTGGAAACGGGTTGCGGCAAGGGGATAGCACCGATGTCATTCAATCAGGCCGGCAATCAGGCCGGCAATCCGGCAGGGCAATCGGGCAGGAACATCTTGCAGGGCGGCTTGCCCGGTCTGGCGGAGGCGGAGAGGGCGCGGCTGTTCCGCCGACCCTGACCGCCGCCGCCGCCGGTCAATCCAATGCCCAGAAGGCCATCACTGGAACGAAATCTCCTCCTTCAGGCGGAGCTTCTGCTTCTTGAGCTTCTGGATCATCGACATATCGGGCGCAGGTCGGCTCATCTCCTCCTTGAGACGGCGTTCCAGCCCTTCATGCTTGGCCTGAAGGGAAGCGATATGCGAATGTTCCATGGGCGTTCTCCTGTCGTAGGGGCACCTTCGGGAAAGGCACCCTCAGCGAACACAAACGCGACTCGCAACTCGTTCACGAGCCGCGCAATTGTCATCAAATCACAGAAGCCCTAGATCAGCAATGCAGGCCTGCTACGAGGCGTTGCATTGACGGGCCGGAAAGAATGCGGCCCTACGACGCGCAAACACATGAGGGATGGCAGCTTGACCGAACAGGAAATGCGCAAGCGGCTGACCCAACTCAAGGTCGAACACCGCGATCTTGACGCCGCCATCGCTGCGCTCAGCGAAACCGGCAGCGGCGACCAGTTGCAGATCGCGCGCCTGAAGAAGCGCAAGCTGGCGCTGAAGGATCAGATCGCGCTGCTTGAAGATTACCTCACGCCCGACATTATCGCCTGATACGCGGGCGCGAAGCCTCGCGCCAAAGCGTTTCGCGGCGGGACAACCCAATTCGATCTGGGGAATTGCGTCTTGCACCACTGGCGAAAGGGCCCCGCGCAGGCTAGCGATCGAACTATGGGAGAGCCAGCCGACATCAGCCCCGCCATCGTGGATGCGCTTTACGGCGATGCGCTGGCGCTGGCGGATGAAGCGCGCGCCGCGTTCGACCTGTCGGGACGGCTCGACGCCTTGAGCGGCGACCCGCAAGTGGCGCGCATTGCCTTGTCCTGCGAAGCGCTGCGCACCACCACGCGAATGATGCACGCGCTGGCCTGGCTGCTTAATCATCGCGCCTATTTTGCCGGCGAATTGTCCGAATTTCAGCTGCGCCGCCATGGCCGCCTGCCGCCCGCCCAGCCCGAAAGCGAACCGGAACATTTCGCACTGCTTCCGCTCCCGCTGCAGGATCTGGTTCTGCGCACGCGGCGCTTCTATGCGCGGATCGAACGGCTGGATCAGGCTTGGCAAAGCCGATTCACCATGCAGCCCGCCGCCGTGCACCGCCTTCGCCAGCGGCTGGGTCAGGCCGTGCAGGGCCTCTAGCCGCTAGATCCGGCTGAGCGCTGCCCGCCAATGCGCATTTCGCGCCGCGCGCGTGCCACCGTCCATTTGCGGCATGAAGCGTTCCGCCTCACCACGCATCGCGGCAGCGGCATCGGGCAGGCTGGCGTGAATGCCCGCCCCCACTGCAGCCAGCATGGCTGCGCCCAGCGCCGTGGTTTCGGCCAGCGCCGGGCGGATCACCGGCAGATCGAGGATGTCGGCAATGTCCTGCACCATCCAATCATTCGCCACCATGCCGCCATCGACCTTCAGGCACGACCACTGCGCGCCATCGGCGGCAAAGGCCGCGGCAAGGTCTGCCGTCTGGTGCGCCATCGCTTCCAGCCCGGCGCGCACCAGATGCGCCTTCGTGCTGCCCAGCGTCAGCCCGGTGATCAGCCCGCGCGCATCGGGTTGCCAATGCGGCGCGCCAAGGCCCGAATGTGCGGGCACCAGCGCCACACCGCCATTGTCGGGCACAGATCGCGCGAGCGCCTCGGTCTCGGCTGCGCTGGAAATCACCCCCAGGCTGTCACGCAGCCATTTGATGAGCGATCCGGCGACGAAAACCGACCCTTCCAGCGCATAGGTGCGCTGGCCGCCAAGCTGCCACAACACCGTGCCCAGCAGGCGGTGCGCGGAGCGCGGCACGGTATGGCCCATATTCGCCAGCACAAAGGCACCGGTGCCATAGGTCGCCTTGGTCTCGCCGGGAGAAAGGCAGGCCTGCCCGATCGTGGCCGCCTGCTGATCGCCTGCCATGCCGCAGATTGGCACGGGCGCCCCCAGCAAATGCGGCGCCGTGGTCGCCAGTGCGCCCGCATTGTCGCACAAGGCTGGCAGACAGGCGCGCGGCACGCCGAACAGGGCGAGCAGTTCCTCGTCCCAATCCGCGCCGTCCAGCGCCAGCAGCAGGGTGCGGCTGGCATTGGTCGCATCGGTGATATGCGCTTGGCCCCCGGTCAGCTTGAACACCAGCCAGCTTTCCACCGTGCCCAGAGCCAGCCGCCCTTCGCGCGCAGCATCAGCCACGGCAGGCACATTGTCGATCAGCCAGCGCATCTTGGTGGCGGAGAAATAGGGGTCGAGCAGAAGCCCCGTCTTTGCCTGCACCGCCGCTTCGTGGCCTGCCGCCTTCAGCGCCGCGCACGCCTCGCCCGTGCGCCGGTCCTGCCACACGATCGCGGGCGCAAGCGGCTCTCCGCTCAAACGGTCCCACGCCACCACGGTTTCGCGCTGGTTGGTAATGCCGATGGAGGCGATATTTCGGGCGCCGCCCGCCTGCCCTGCCATGTCGAGCGCGCAGGCGAGCGTGCGCGTCCATATCTCGTTCGCGTCATGCTCCACCCACCCGGCAGCCGGATAGTGCTGCGTCAAATCGCGCTGCGCCACGCCCTGCACCGTGCCTGCCCTGTCGAACAGCATGGCGCGGGTGGAAGTGGTGCCTTCGTCTAGGACAAGGATCAGCTTTTGGGTCATCGATCTTCCCTCCCGCTTGCGGGAGGGGCCGGGGGTGGGCCGAACCGCAATGCCGCGCTCGCTTCATGCCCACCCCTTGCCCCTCCCGCAAGCGGGAGGGGTGACTCTTGTGCCCCGACCGGGCTAGGGGCTTGCCCATGTCGCTGCCCCCGCAACCCTGGCCTACGGGTCTTGCCGATCAGGTGGAACCGCTGGTGGCGCGCGTGCTGGCGCCCAACGGTTCGCCTTTCACCTTTACCGGCACGCAAACCTATCTTGTCGGATCAGGGGAAGGGCTGGCAGTGATCGACCCCGGCCCGGACGACCCTTCGCATCTGGCTGCGCTTGAGGCCGCGATTGCAGGACGGCCGGTGATGGCGATCATGTGCACCCATACGCACCGCGACCACTCCCCCGCCGCTGCACCGCTGGCCCGGATTACGGGCGCGCCCATTATCGGCTGCGCGCCCCTGCATATCGAAAGCGACGCGCCGCGCGTCGATGCTCCGTTCGACAAGGGCTATTCGCCCGACAGGGTGCTGGCCGATGGCGAGCAGGTGTGCGGCCCCGGCTGGACTCTCACCGCTGTCGCCACCCCCGGCCATACCTCCAACCATTTGTGCTATGCTCTGGAGGAAAGTTCCGCGCTGTTCACCGGCGATCATGTGATGGCCTGGTCCACCAGCGTCGTTGTCCCGCCCGATGGCGACATGGCCGATTACATGGCCAGCCTCGACAAGGTCTACGCCCGCGACGACCGCATCTATTACCCCGCGCATGGCCCGGCGGTGACCAAGCCCCGTCAGCTTGTGCGCGGCATGATCGGCCACCGCCTGATGCGCGAGCGGCAGATCGTGAAGCTGCTCACCGAAGAACCGCGCTCCATCGCCGCGCTGGTTCCGGTGATGTACAAGGGCGTGGCCGAATATCTCTGGCCCGCGGCCGCGCAAAGCGTGCACGCCCACCTCCTCGATCTGGAACGGCGCGGGCTGGTTCGCCTTGACACGGACAAATGGTATCCGGCCCCAAAGCGGTAATGCAATCGGCGCCGGGCGCGCTATATGGCGGGCACACAGGCAAGGAACCCGAGATGAGCGTCCAGTCCCCCAACCCCGTCGGCACCGATCTGATCGCGGAGATCAACCGCCTGCGCAAGGAACGCAACGCGGTGATCCTGGCGCATTATTACCAGCGCCCCGAATTGCAGGATCTGGCCGATTTTGTTGGCGATTCGCTGGAATTGAGCCGCAAGGCGGCCGAAACCGATGCTGATGTGATCGCCTTTTGCGGGGTCAAGTTCATGGCCGAAACCGCCAAGATCCTCTCACCCGACAAGATCGTGGTGCTGCCCGACATGGAAGCCGGCTGTTCGCTGGAAGACAGCTGCCCGCCCGAAAAGTTCGCCGCCTTCCGCGAACGCCACCCCGATCACATCGCGCTGACCTACATCAACTGCTCGACCGAGGTGAAGGCGCTGTCCGACATCATCGTCACCAGTTCATCCGCAGAAACGATCCTGTCGCAGATCCCGGCGGATCAGAAGATCATCTTCGGGCCGGACCGGCATCTGGGCGGTTACCTTTCGCGCAAGTTCAACCGCGAGATGCTGCTGTGGCCGGGCGTGTGCATCGTGCACGAGGCCTTCAGCGAGCGTGAATTGCTGAAGCTGAAGGCCGAACATCCCGATGCGCCCGTCGCCGCGCACCCCGAATGTCCGCCGCATATCATCGACCATGCCGATTATGTCGGCTCGACCAGCGGCATCCTCAATTTTGCCAAGACCTTCCCCGGCGACACCCTGATCGTGGCGACCGAGCCGCACATCATCCACCAAATGGAAAAGGCGCTGCCCGAAAAAACCTTCATCGGCGCACCGGGCGCGGACGGCAACTGCAACTGCAATATCTGCCCCTATATGGCGCTCAACACGCTGGAGAAACTCTACACCGCGCTGCGCGATCTGGAACCGCGCATCGAGATTGAGGAATCCTTGCGCCTCAAAGCCAAGCAGAGCCTCGACCGGATGCTGGACATGGCCAGCGGCACCGTGGGCAAGGGCGATCTGGGGGCGCGGTAAACGACAGTCTTCCTACCTGCGCTTGCGCCCCTACCCCGCGCTTAACCCTGTCCGTCCACGTGTTTCCAACGCCTTGCCTCTAAGCGCCAGCCGGTTAAGGCACTTTGGGAGAGGACCCTGCCAATGAAAACCCGTTCCTGGCTGTTCGTGCCGGGTGACAGCGAGGCGAAGCTGGCCAAGGCGCCAAGCGTGGGCGCGGATATTGTCGTGGTGGATCTGGAGGATGCCGTCGCGCTTCCCGCCAAGCCTGCCGCGCGTGACCTTGCGGCGCGGTGGCTGGGCGCGCACAGCCGGCAGGTTATCGCCGGCGGCAGGTTTGGCCGGTTTGTCCGCATCAATTCGCTCAGCAGCCATTTGTGGCGCGATGATCTGCTCGCGGTGATGCAGGGCCAGCCCGATGGCATCATGGTGCCCAAGGTGGCGGGGCCGGATCAACTGCGCATTCTGGCCGCCGAGATTTACGAGCAGGAGCAGCGCAACGCCATCCCCTCCGGCTCCACTCGCATCCTGCCGCAACTGGGCGAAACGCCGCTTTCGGCTCTCAGCATCCCGGATTACGCAAGGGAGGAATTGCCGCGCCTCGCGGGCCTGACGTGGGGCGCGGAGGATCTGGCCAGCGCCATCGGTGCCGCGCGCAAACGCGACACAGCCGGGCAATGGACCGATGTGTTCCGCATGGTGCGCGCGCAAGTGCTGCTCGCCGCGCGCAGCCGCAATCTGCCGCCGATTGACACAATCCATGCCGATTACCGGGATTTGTCTGCGCTGAAGGCGATTGCCGAGGCGTCCTGCGCCGATGGCTTTGCCGGTATGCTGGCGATTCATCCGGATCAGGTGCCATTCATCAATGCCGCCTTTACCCCTACGCCCGAACAGGTCGAACAGGCGCAGGCCATTGCCGATCTGTTTGCCGCCAATCCGGGCGCGGGCGCCTTGCCGCTGGACGGGCGCATGGTGGAAAAGCCGCATCTGGATTGGGCGCGGCGGATACTGGGCAGCGCAGGCTGATTGCCAGACCGCCTGGCTAGTCTGCGGCGCTTTCCGGCTCCGCCTCGGACATATCTTCTGGTGCCTGCGCGGGCGCCGCGCCTGCGGGCCCGGTGGCTGGGGCGGTGGGCGTGTCTTCGATCAGTGGCGGTTCGCTGCGCGTGCTGTCGATCGGCAGCATGGCATCGCTGATCGATCCCGGCAGCACTTCGCCCGAACTGCTGCCAGCCTCTGTGACGGGCGCAGCACCGTCACCGCAGGCAGCCAGTGCCAGCAAGGGGGCGAGCGGAGCAAGTGCGAGACGGCGGAACGGCGGCATCGGTTAATCCTCCAGCGCGGCCAGAAACGCGCCGCTTGTGCCCCGCAATGCCTCATCCCACGCCCCCGGCGCAAGCGCGATGCCCAGCTTTTCCAGGCTGGTCACGCCGTATTCGGCAATGCCGCAGGGCACGATCCCGCCGAAATGCGACAGGTCGGGCGCAAGGTTTACCGCAAGGCCATGCAGTGTCACCCAGCGGCGCACACGCACCCCGATCGCGCCGATCTTGGCCTCGCTTCCGTCCACATCGCGCGTCCAGATGCCCACGCGGTCGGGCACCGCCCAGCTTTCCACGGCAAAGGTGCCCAGCGTAGCGATCACCCAGCCTTCCAGCGCGTGGACGAACCGGCGCACATCGCGCCCGCGCCGGTCAAGGTCGAGGAGCACATAGGTCACCCGCTGGCCCGGCCCGTGATAGGTGTGCCGCCCGCCGCGCCCGGTTTCGACCACTTCGAAACGCGGATCGAGCACTTCCGCCGGGTCGGCGCTGGTGCCGGCGGTGTAGACGGGCGGATGTTCGAGCAGCCAGATGAGTTCATCCGCCGAGCCTGCACGAATGGCCGCCGCGCGCGCCTCCTGCTCGGCCAGCGCCTGCGCGTAAGGCACCGGCTCTGGCGACACGCGCCATTCGGGAAAGGCAGGATCGGCTTGCTTCATTTCGAAGCGATTGCGTGGCGAAGGGCAAAGCGTTTATCAAGTCCCCTTCTAACCGGGGTGAAGGGCCAACCGCATAATGACATTCGACATGAACCGCACCTGGGCCCACTCGCTCGCCATGGTGCGGGCGAACTGGCAGTTTCTTTCGCTGATCGCCGGGGTTTTCTTCCTGCTGCCCAATCTGGTTCTGGTGATTGCCATGCCGGACATGATGGGGATGCTGATCGGGCCCGGCGGCGACCCGGAGCAGATGGCGGAGCAACTGGCGGCGCAAGTGGGGCCGCTGCTGTTCGTGGTGATGCTGGCCGCGCTGTTTTCCATGCTGGGTTACGGCGCGATGGTCGCGCTGCTTGGCCCGTCGCGCCCCACCGTGGGCGAAGCGCTGGGTGCGTCGCTTCGCGCCTTCCCCGTGCTGCTGGGAACGCTGGCGATCGGGGTGATCGGTTACAGCGCGGTGGTCATCATCGGTGCGCTGGCCGTGGGATTGATCGGCGCCGTTCTGGCGGTTGCGGTGGGGCAGGCGGTCGCTGCAACAATCGGCGTGATCCTACTGATCGCGGTGCTTTTCGCGCTGGCTCTGCGGTTCATTCTGGTGGTGCCGGTGGTGATGCTGGAGGGGGAGCGCAATCCGATCGCCCCCTTCCAACGTTCCTGGCGCCTGACTAAGCCTGTGCGGCGGCAATTGGTGCTGTTCTTCTTCCTGCTAATGATCGCCTATCTGGTGATTTCCATGCTGCTGTTCTCCGTGGTGGGTCTGGCAGGCAGCCTGTTTGTCACCGGGCTGATCAATGGCGTCGCCGGGGCGGCAGTGGCCGTGGTGCTCACCGCCATTCTGGTATCCTTATGGGAACAGCTCTCGGGCAATGCACAGGGAACGGCCAGCGCCTTCGACTAGGCGCAGGCGCGGCTCAGGCTTTCCATCCCCAGGCGAGCAGGCAGGGCGGCACATTGGCCCATACGCGGCAGCTTTCCACGCGGGGGAAATAGCGCGCGGTCAAATCGCGTGCGGCGCTGGCATATTGATAGGTGAGGAACGCGCCGCCCTTGCGCAGCACGCGCTGGGTGGCTGCCGCAATGGCCGGGCCAACCCCATCGGGAAGCGTGGAAAACGGCAGGCCCGACAGAACGTAATCCGCCTGTTCGTGCCCGATTGAACGGATAATCTCCTCCACATCCTCGGCCGAGCCGAGCACGGCGTGAAACCGGCTGTCGGTTATCGCTCGGGACAGGTAATCAATATAAAGCGGATTGGTGTCGATCACCAGCAGCTCCGCATCGCGCGGCAAGCGGTCGAGCACGGGCTGGCAGAAGGTGCCCACACCGGGGCCATATTCCACGAACAGCCGCGTATTGGCCCAGTCCACGCGCGACAGCATGGTGCGCACCACCACCGGGCCTGAGGGGAGGATTGCCCCCACCATGCGCGGATGTTCCAGAAAGCCGCGCAGGAAAATCCAGCCGGGGCCCTCCAATCGCGCAAGGCGGGCGCTGATCCGGTCGCGCAGGCGCGGCGTGGCAATATCATTGCTGGACATAAAGGTGGCAACTGCTCCTCATCGCACCCGTTCCCCTTGGCATGGTGTGCCACGGGCCGACGCCGGTTGATCCCGTGTCCCCGGATTGCAAATGCGGCGCCGCTTGGCAATGGGCCAATGCCGCTTCTCCCCTTGGAAGTGGTGCAGCCGGACGCCTCGCAGGCGGTCGCACGGGCGCGCCCGGCAAGGTCGGCGAAGAAATCCGCAAAGCCACGCGATTTGCTGTTGCAACTGAAAATGATTCGCAATAGGGCGCTCTTGCAAATCAATCGCAACAACATTCTGCGCTGACAGAATTCCAAGATATCAGGGGCCCTACATGATCCGCTCTGCCATCCGTTTTCGCGCCGCCATCCTTGCCGGGAGCGCGCTTGCCGTCGCCATTCCCGCCCATGCGGCCGATGACACGCAGCGCGACTATCTGGGCAGCGAGATCATCGTGACCGGCCAGCGCGAAAGCTATGTCAACAATGATGGCTCCACCGCCACCAAGACGCCCACTCCGCTGCTTAACGTGCCGCAGGCCGTCACCGTCATCACCGCCGACCAGATCGAGGATCAGGGCTTGCGCAACCTCAACGATGCGCTGCGTTTCGTGACCGGCGTGTCGCTGGGCACGGGCGAAGGGCACCGCGACCAGATCGTGCTGCGCGGACAGTCCACGACCGCCGATTTCTTCATCGACGGGCTGCGCGACGATTCGCAATATTACCGCCCGCTCTACAATGTGGAGCGGATCGAGGTGCTCAAGGGCGCCAATGCGCTGATCTTCGGCCGGGGCGCGGGCGGGGGCGCCATCAACCGTGTGATGAAGACTGCTGACACGATGACCAGCTTCGTGGGCGCCGATTTCAGCCTGGACAGCTTCGGCGGCTTTTCGGGCGCGGCGGACATCAACCAGCCGCTGACCGATACCGTGGCACTGCGCGTGACCGGCACGTATGAGGAACTGAACAACCACCGCAATTTCTACGACGGGCGCTTCTTCGGCATTTCCCCCACTCTGACGGCCGAGCTTGGCCCGAATACGCGGCTGACCGCCAGCTACACCTATGACGATGACCGGCGCGTGGTGGATCGCGGCATCCCTTCGGAGAACGGCGCGCCGCTGCGCGGGTTCGACAAGGTCTTCTTTGGTGACACCAACGGGTATAACACCAGCACCAACCAGGTGCACATTGCCCGCGCGCGGATTGATCATGCGTTCAGCGAGGCGCTCAGCTTCAACGCATCGGTGCAGTTTGCCGATTACGACAAGTTCTATGGCAATATCCTGCCCGGCGCGCTTGGCGGCCCGGCAAATGCCCGCACGGTCACCCTGTCCGGTTATGAAAGCGGCAATACGCGCCAGAACCTGATCGGCCAGGCCAATCTGATCGCCGAATTCGCCACCGGCCCCGCCACCCACACCCTGCTCGTGGGCGCAGAGGCGATGGATCAGGATTCCACCGCCATCCGCAACAATGTCAGCTTTGGCGGCGCGGGCAATGTGACGTTGCCGCTGGCCACCAGCTTCACAATCCCCGCCTTCACCATCGTTCCCAATTCGGAAAGCGAATCCAGCCTGAACACCTTGTCCTTCTATGTGCAAGACCAGATCGATTTCGGCCTTGTGCAACTGGTGGCGGGCCTGCGTTACGACCGGTTTGATCTTGAAACGCTCAACATCCGCAGCGGTTTTGCGGGTGAGCGGGTGGACGAGAAGTGGAGCCCGCGCCTGGGCGTGATCGTGAAGCCCACCGAGGCCATTTCGCTTTATGCCAGCTATGCCACCAGCTTCCTGCCGCAATCAGGCGACCAGTTTACCGTCCTGTCTGCGGTGTCCGAAACGCTGGTGCCCGAAAAGTTCGAGAACTGGGAAGCTGGCGTCAAATACGCGATCACGCCCGAACTGGTGGCAACCGCCGCCGTGTTCCAGCTGGACCGCACCAACACCCAGTCGCCCGATCCCGCCAATCCGGGCCAGATCATCCTGACCGGGGCCACGCGAACCAAGGGGATCGAGCTGAGTCTGGCGGGGGAAGTGTCCAGGGATCTGCAACTGACGCTGGGCTACACCCTGCTTGACGGCAAGATCACCCGCACCACCAGCTCTGCCCCGGCGGGCCGCGAATTGGCGCAGGTGCCCGGCCATCAGGTCAGCGCCTGGGCGCGCTATCAGCTGACGCGGCAATTCGGTATCGGCGCAGGGTTGATCCACCAGTCGAGCCAGTACACCACGCTCACCAATGCGGTGGAGCTGCCGTCCTATGCCCGCGTCGATGCGGCGCTGTATTACGATGTCAGCCCTGAACTGACGCTTCAGCTGAATGTCGAAAACCTGTTCGACGCGACCTATTACCCCTCGTCGCACAACGACAACAACATCCAGCCAGGCGAGCCTTTCAACGCCACGCTCAGCGCGCGGATCCGGTTCTGAGGATACCGAAAAGGGGCGGCGGGTTTAATCGCCGCCCGCTTCCGCTGCCGGGGATCTGCTCATCGCGGGCACGGCCAGCGCCGCATCGGCCGGGTCGATCCCCGGCGCAGGCGCGGCGTCGATGCGTTCGCGCCGCCGCGCCACGCGGCCCGCACGCTGGATCGCCGCCACCAGCCGCGGATAGACGCCGCAGCGGCACAGATTGGGCACGGCAGCGACAATCTCCTCCTCTGACGGAGAGGGATTACGCGCAATCAGCGCCGCCGCCGCCATCACGATGCCCGGCGTGCAGAACCCGCACTGGATCGCCTGTTCGGCCACCAGCGCCTGTTGCACCGGATGGCTTCGATCACGGCTCAGCCCCTCGATCGTGGTGACAAAGCGCCCCTCGGCCTCGGCCAGAGTGACAAGGCAGGATCGCAGCGCCTCGCCGTCAATCAGCACCATGCACGCGCCGCAATCGCCCACGCCGCAGCCATATTTGGTGCCGGTCAGGTTCGCCGCATCGCGCAGCGCCCACAGCAGCGGGGTCTGCGCGTCCATATCGAACTGAACCGGGCGGTCATTGAGCGTGAGAGCGGGCATAAAATCAGCAAGTTACCTTCAATTGCGCCAGCTGGGATCGATCCGGTCTATCCGTCTTGTCCACGCGCGGAAATCCAGCTTGCCGAAATCATCCACAAGCATCAGGTCACGGTCGCGCTGGTGCACCTCGATAACTTCGGGTGGCACCACGATCGGCTCGCCCATCGCCAGCGTCTTGACCTGCACCTCGCAGGCGCGCTGGAACATATAATACAGGAAGAACATCTCGTAGATGGTCTTGCCCATCAGCACCGGGCCATGGTTGCGCAGCATCAGCACCTGACGGTTGCCCAGATTGCGCACCAGCCGCTCGCCTTCCTCGGCGCGCACGGTGATGCCTTCAAAATCGTGATAGCCAACCAGCCCTTCGAAGAAGCAGGAATAGAAGTTGGTCGGGGTCAGCCCCTCTTTCGAACAGCATACCGCCATCGTATCGGGCGTATGCGTGTGGACGATGGCGTGCGCCCAGTCGAGCGCGCGGTGGAAGGTGGCGTGCTGCGTAAATCCGGCCAGGTTCACCGGATGCGGACTGTCCGACAGCTTGTTGCCATCGCCGTCGATCTTGATGAGATTGCTCGCCGTCACCTCGTCCCACATCAGGCCGAAGGGGTTGATCAGGAACGCGTCCCGTTCCCCCGGCACGCGCAGGGTGATGTGGTTGTAGATGCCTTCGCACCAGCCCATGTGGTCGAAGATGCGGTAGCAGGCGGCAAGGTCCAGCCGCGCCTGCCATTCTTCCGGGCTGCAATCGATGGGCGGCGTGCTTTCGCTGGGTTTGATCTGCGTGGCCATGGCTGTGTTCCTCTCTCTCCTGCAAACCGGATAGCACAGCGAAGTTGACTTTGTCAGCGCGAGTTGCGAGCGATGCAGGTGCACGACCGGAAACATACCGGCGGCACGGGACAATTCGGGGAGGATTCGCGGGTGACGCAGGAGCTGGGCTTTGGCCAGCCAATGGGGGGTGTGGCGCAGACCGCCTTCATCGTGCCCGATCTGGAGGCGGCGATCCGCCACTGGGCTACCGATATGCGCGCCGGGCCGTTCTTCGTGCTGCCACATCTGCTCGTGCCGGGCCAAACCTATCGCGGCGCCGAAAGCCGCGCTGATGTGACGCTGGCGATGGGCTTTGCCGGCCACATGATGATCGAACTGATCCAGCCGCTGGATGACAACCCTTCGGTCTACCGCGAAACCATCGAGGCGCGCGGTTACGGTTATCACCACATGGGGATCGCCTGCGCCGATGTGGAAGCCGATGTCGCCGCCTATTCGCAGCGCGGCTGGCACGAGGCGTACCGCGCCGCAGTGCCCACCGGGGGCGAGGTGGTCTATCTCGACAATGGCAGCGGCGCTGCCACCGGCTTCATCGAACTGCTGCCGGTGACACCCGGCATGGACGCAACCTTCACCCGTTTCTGGGAAGCAAGCCGCAACTGGGACGGCCGCGACCCCATCCGCCCCTTCGCCTGAGGATCACGACATAATGGCCCATGCACCCGATACCGCAGCCGGAACCACCGGCAACTGGATGAAGAACTCACCCGCCTACCAAACGCTGCTGGTGTTCCTGCTGGCGCTCAATTTCGGCATCGTGTTCTTCGACCGGCAGGCGCTCAACGCGCTGATGCCGTTTGTGGAGCCCGACCTGCAACTCAGCCAGACGCAGATCGGCCTGCTCGCCAGCGGCCTTTCGTTCAGCTGGGCGATTGCCGCCTTCTTCGTGGGCCGCCTGTCCGACAGCCTGGGCAAGCGCAAGCTGCTGCTGGTGATCGCCACCGTGGCCTTTTCGCTGTGTTCGTTCCTGTCAGGGATCGCCACCAGCTTCCTGTTCCTGTTCGCTGCCCGCCTGCTGATGGGCGCGGCCGAAGGCGGCGTGATGCCGATCAGCCATGCGATGGTCGCCTCCGAAGTCGATCCCAAGCGACGCGGGCTGGCGCAGGGCGTGGCGCAGAATCTGGGCTCCAACCTTTTGGGCAGCTTTGCCGCGCCGGTGGTGCTGGTGTGGTTTGCGACCATGTTCAGCTGGCGCGAGGCGTTCTACCTTGCCGCCGTGCCGGGCCTGATTTCCGCCGCGATGATCTGGTTCATGCTGCGCGAGCCGGAAATGCCCAAGGCCCCGCCCAAGCCCAAGCAGAGCCTTGGCGCCTCCTTCTCCGATTACCTGAAGGAAATCGGCGCGGCGATGAAGGTGCGCAATATGTGGATCTGTGTGGTCGTGGGCGTTTTGATGGTGGCGCATTTCGTCACCACCTGGGCCTTCATGCCGCTCTATCTCACCACGGTTAAGGGCTATGACCCCACCACGATGAGCTGGATCATGGGGTCGCTGGGCATTGCCGCGGCGATCTATTCCTTCACCATTGCAGGCCTGTCCGATTACATCGGCCGCAAGCCGGTGATGGTGTGGTTGCCCTTCCTGGCCGTGCTCGGCCCATTGGGCGCGATGTATTGGGAAGGCGGGGCGATTGGCCTTGCCGCGATCTTCTTCGTAGGGTGGGCGGTGAACGGCGTGTTCCCGATCTTCATGGCCACCATCCCGTCCGAAACCTTTGAAGCCCGCCATCACGCGACCGTGCTGGGCCTGGCGATGGGCAGCTGCGAAGTGCTGGGCGGCGTGTTCGGCCCGGTCATCGGCGGGGCGCTGAACGATGCCTTTGGCATGGACAGCTTCCTGTGGCTGCTGATCGGCCTGTCGATCGTCAGTGGCTTCATCGCCATGGGTCTGAAGGAAACCGCCCCCGCCGTGCTGGCGCGGCGCGGCGAAGCTTCCCCGGCACTTTAACGCCTGTTAGAGTGCCGGGACTTGCCGAGTCCCGCACAAGACGGGGCCGGATGTGAGAGAGCCCTGCAAGGAGAGCAAATGCCCGAAGCCCCCACGACCGAGCCATGGGCCGGCACCCCGCCTGTGCCCCATGCGCTGCGCCCCGGCGCGATGCCCGAAGCCTATATGGCCAAGATCGCCGAGGGTGACGAGCGCTATTGGGTGCCGATTGTCGAGAACGTCTATTCCAAGCCCGTCTGGATCAGCCCCACGCTGAATATGTGGGCCGATGTGCTGATGGCCAAAAAGCCGTGCATCGTGAACCGGCATTACCATCCCAAGCCGATCTGGGCCTACACGATCAGCGGCAAATGGGCCTATCTGGAGCACGACTGGACCGCGACGGCGGGCGATTTCATCTATGAAACACCGGGCGAGAGCCATACCCTCGTCGCCTATGAACACCCTGACCCGATGAAGGTATTTTTCGTCGTCTCCGGCCCGCTAATGTGGCTGGACGAACAGGGGAACACGGTGGGCCATTTCGACGTGTTCGATTACATGAAAATGGCCCGCGACCATTACGAACAGGTTGGCATCGGTGCCGCCTATGTCGACACATTGATCAGGTAAGGGAGAGTTACCAATGGCTACCATGACCGCACCCCCCAGCGACAAGGCCGAAATCGTCGATATCGGCTACCCCTACAAGGAAATCGTCGAACGCACCTCGCCCGGCGGCCGCTATATCGACGCGCTGACCGATGTGGACAGCCCCTGGGTTCCCTTTGGTGACAATGCCGCGATCAAGCATCTGGCCTTCGACGTGCGCCGCAACCTGTATTCCAACATCCTGTGGGTGAAGGGCCCCGGCGTGATCGGCACGCATTTCCACCGCGGCACGATCACCATGGTGTGCCTCGAAGGCAGCGTCCGCTATCTGGAGTATGACTGGGTCGCCAGCCCCGGCGGGCTGATCCTGGAAGTGCCGGGCGAAAGCCACACGCTCGTCACCGAACATCCCAATGGCTGCAAGCTGTTCGGCTGGATGGAAGGCCCGATCGACTTTTACGATGGCGATGCCAATCTGGTGGAAACGGTCGATGTGTTCTGGATGATCAACCATTACGAAACGCATTGCCGCGATCACCAGATGAAGCCCAACCCCAAGCTGTATCTCTAAGGGAGGGGCCATCATGGCAACGCAGGAAAAGCCGTCCAGCCTGGGCGGGATGAAGGCACCCCCCAGCGGGGCCTACAAGATCGTCAGCGTGCCCGAAGCGCACAAGGCGATGCTCGATCAGTATTGCATTTCCGGCACCTATGTCGGCCAGAGCGAGGAGGAGAGCCCCTGGGTTCCCTTTGGCGACAACGCCGCCATCCGCCATCTGGCGTTCGATGTGCGCAACAATGTCTATGCCAATATCCTCTGGATCAAATCGCCCGGCGTGATCGGCACGCACAAGCACCGCGGCATGGTGTGGGCAATCGGGCTGGAAGGCACGTTCCGCTATCTGGAATATGACTGGGTCGCCGGCCCCGGTGACTTCATCACGGAGTTTCCCGGCCACGCGCATACGCTCGTCACCGATGAACCGGGCGGGATGAAGGCCTTTTTCTGGATGCAGGGCGCCAACGAGTTCTACGACGAAAACGGCAATTTCGTCGAAACGCTCGATGTGTGGTGGTTCATGAGCCACTACGAAAACTACTGCAAGGAACATGGACTGCCGATCAACCGGCAGCTCTATCTGTGAGCAGTGAGCCAAAGACGCTCGACCAGTTTGACCTGACTGGCCGTTCCGGACTTGTCACCGGGGCGGCCAGCGGCATCGGCCTTGCCTATGCCGAAGTGCTGGCCGAAGCGGGCGCGAAGGTGACGCTCACCGATATCGACGCCGAGGGCGCGGCGCGCGAATGTGCGCGGCTGGTGGATCAGGGATACGAGGCGCGCTGGGATGTGTGCGATGTGTCCAAGCTGGCCGAAGTGGCGCGCGCCTTCGATCACCATGTCGCGGCCTATGGGGGATGCGATGTCGCCTTTGCCAATGCCGGCCTTGATGTCGGCAACGGCTTCTGGACGCCTGAAGGCAAGCGCAACCCCGATGGCCAGATCGACGTTTACGACCCTGACCGCTGGTACAAGAGCATCGGCATCAATCTGAACGGCGTATTCCATACGGTGCGCGAAGCGGCCCGCGTGATGAAGGCGAATAAACACCGCCGGGGCGGCTCCATCGTCATCACCAGTTCCAACGCGGCCGAGGTGAACGAGGCCATTGTCGGCGTGCCCTATATGGCGGCAAAGGCAGGCGTGAAGCATTTCATGCGCCATGCCGCCTATGAACTGGCCGCCTATGGCATCCGCGTGAACGCCATCGCGCCCGGCCCCTTCGTCACCAATATCGGTGACGGCTGGGTGAAGAAGAACCCCGCAGCCAAGAAGGCGTGGGACGAACTGGTGCCCGTGGGCCGCATGGCCGAAACCTACCAGATCAAGCCGCTCGCGCTGCTGCTGGCATCGGATGCGGGCAGCTATATGACCGGCGCGCACGTCATGATCGATGGGGGGATGCAATTGGGGCCGATCAAGCCGTTGAACTGAAACCGTTAGGCGAATTGAGGACCGAACATGACCACCACCGCCAAGGCCGCCATCTGCCGCGGGCACGACCATCCCTTTACCATCGAGCCGGTGGAACTGGCTGATCTGGCGCCCGATGAAATCCGGGTGCGGATTGTCGCCTGCGGCATCTGCCACACCGATCTGGCGGTGCGCGATGCGCAATTGCCCGTGCCGCTGCCCGTGGTGCTGGGCCATGAAGGCGCAGGGATTGTCGAGGCGGTGGGCAGCGCCGTCACATCCGTCAAACCGGGTGACCGGGTGGTGATGAGCTTCAATTCCTGCGGCACCTGCCCCAGTTGCGATGTGAACGCGCCCACCTATTGCTACAATTTCTTCCCGCACAATTGGAGCGGTACACGGGCTGATGGCACGCCCACCATGCATCACGAAGGCAAGCCGATGGCGGCCAATTTCTTCGGCCAGTCCGCCTTTGCCACCCATGCCATCGCGCATGAACGCAACACGATTGTCCTGCCCGAACGGTTCAATTCCATCCCGCTCGACATGATGGCCCCCATCGGCTGCGGCTTGATGACCGGCGCGGGCGCGGTGCTGAACGCAATGCAGGTGCGTGCCGGGCTGCCGATTGCCGTGTTTGGCGCGGGCACGGTGGGCATCGCCGCGATCATGGCGGCGAAGATCGCCGGCGCGAACCCCATCATCGCAGTCGACGTGAATGACGAGCGGCTGGCGCTGGCAAGGGAACTGGGCGCAACCCACGCCTTCAACGCCAAGGACGACGCCATCGGGCAGATCAAGGCGCTGGTGCCGCAGGGGCTTGGCTATGCCTTCGATACGACCGGCATCAACAAGGTGATCGAGGATGCCTGGGGCCTGCTCGCGCCCAAGGGGATTTGCGGCATCGTGGGCGCCAGCGATCCGGCCGACAACCTCACCTTCAATGAAGCTGCCTTCATGGGCGGCGGGCGCACGGTGATGGGCATTCTGGGTGGCAATTCGGACGGTGCGCCCTTCCTGATCGAACTGCTCGACCATCATGTGGCGGGCAATTTCCCGTTCGACCGGCTGATCCGGCACTTCGACTTCACCGAGATCAACGAGGCGATCGAAGCAAGCGAAGCGGGCCATGTGGTGAAGCCCGTTCTGCGCATGGCAGCGGAGTAAACGACCGCACAAACGGGGGGAGGAACGCATGGGAAAATGGCTTGTCTGGCTGCTGGCAGTGCTTGTGGCGGTTCCCGCAGCGGCGCAGGAAACCGCGCCCCCTCCCCTCACCATCGACGTGCTGCGCACCAGCGAAGGCTCGCTCCACGTCAATTCCGCGCTCATCATGGGAGAGCGAGAGGCGGTGCTGGTCGATCCGCCCTTCACCCTTGCCGATGCGCATCGCGTGGCGGGCATGGTGCTCGACAGTGGCAGGGTGCTGACGCACATCTTCGTCACCCACGATCACCCCGATCACTTCTTTGCGATGGAAGTTCTGACCGAGGCTTTTCCCAATGCCCGCGTGGTGGCGCACCCCACCGTGGTTGCGGATATCTGGCGCAGCCTGCCTTTCAAGGTGGTGCGGTGGAGCCCGATGCTGGGCGCGAACGGCCCCGCCTACCCCTCCGCCCCGCAGGCGTTGACGAGCGATGTGCTGATGCTGGAAGGGCACGAACTGCGCGTTCTGGGGCCGATGATGGGCGATCACCGCCACTCCACCGCCTTGTGGATCCCCGCGATCCGCGCGCTGCTGCCGGGCGACATCGTGTTCAACGAAGTGCATTTGTGGCTGGGTGAACACGATGCCGCCGCCGTAGCCGCGTGGAGCGAGACGGTGGAGCAATTGCTGGCGCTCAACCCCGCCATCGTGGTGGCAGGCCATGCCCGCCCCGGCCTGCCCGATGACATTTCCGGCCTCCACTTCACCCGCGATTATCTGGCCGCATGGCCGGGCCTTGTCGCCGCATCCGCCAATGCCGCCGATATGCAGGCGCGCGTGCGCAGCGCCTTCCCCACCACGATCGATGTGCTGGACAATTTCATCCTTGTGAACTCGACCGAGGTTGCCAAGGGCGAGCAGCCGATCTGGACCGAATAGGAATAGTCTCTCATGAAAGCCGTCACCTTCCAGGGTCTGCACACCCCGCTCGCCTTCGAGGATGTGCCCGATCCCACGCCGGGGACGGGCGAACTGGTGGTGAAGGTGGGCCGCTGCGGCATTTGCGGCAGCGATCTGCACATGACCGAGGACGCCGCCTATGGCTGCAAGCACGGCGATATCCTCGGCCACGAATTCGCCGGCGAAGTGGTGGCGCTGGGCAAGAACACCACCGGGCCAAAAGTGGGCGATCTGGTCAGCGTCATCCCGCTCAAAAGCTGCGGGCAATGCGCGCATTGCCTGCGCGGTGAAGTGC
The DNA here is from genome assembly GCF_037154115.1 of Alteraurantiacibacter palmitatis. Classification (NCBI taxonomy): domain Bacteria; kingdom Pseudomonadati; phylum Pseudomonadota; class Alphaproteobacteria; order Sphingomonadales; family Erythrobacteraceae; genus Alteraurantiacibacter; species Alteraurantiacibacter palmitatis. Next base: position 95,511 of record NZ_JBANRO010000012.1, read on the forward strand.
AGTGGTGCACCGGCTTCGGCCTGCAGGGCGGGGGCTATGCCGAATATGCCGTGACGCGCCCCAACCAGTGCGTTCCCCTGCCATCCGGCCTGACGCTGGCCGATGGCGCGCTGATCGAACCGCTGGCCGTGGCGCTGCACGGGGTGAACCTGTCGGGCATGAAGACGGGCGACAAGGTGCTGGTGCTGGGCGCGGGGCCGATTGGCCTGGCGGTCGCCTTCTGGGCGCGGCGGCTGGGCGCGGGCCGCGTCGCGGTGCAGGATATCGCCACCTTCCAGCAGGAACGCGCGCTGGACATGGGCGCGGATGTCTTCGTGGTCGATCCCGCAAACCCGGTTGCCAGTGCCGAAGCCGCGCTGGGCGGCAAGGCCGATGTGGTGTTCGAATGCGTCGGCGTTCCCGGCCTGATCGCGCAAGGGGTGGAGCAGGTGCGCCCGCGCGGCACCATCCTGCTGCTGGGCCTGTGCACGAAGCCAGATACGTTCAATTCCTTTGCCATGCTGAGCAAGGAAGTGCGCCTCGTCACCTCCGCCTTCTTCACCGTGCAGGAATATGAGGCCGCGCTCAAGGCGCTGGAGATGGGCGCTGTCGAACCGCGGGTGATGGTCACCGGCACAATAACGCTTGCCGAAACGCCTGCGGTGTATGAAGCGCTCAAACATCGCACGCAGCAATGCAAGGTCATGATCGCGCCGTGATGGCAAACTTCCCCGCACAGCGATGAGCCAGCAGGCGCGGCTGACGCGCGGCTCGATTGCCGGACATCTCCTGCGGCAGACCGCGCCGCTGGTCGTGGGCGTCACCGCGATGATGTCCATCGGTCTGGTCGATGCCTATTATGTCGGCTGGCTGGGGGCGACAGAGCTTGCCGCGATGAGCTTCATCTTCCCTGTCTCTACCGCGCTGGGCAGTGTGGGCGTCGGGGTCATGGCGGGCACATCCTCGGTTGTGGCGCGGGCAATCGGCGCGGGCGACCGGGAACGCGCGCTGCGCTGTGCGGCCTTGGGCGTGGTGCTGGGACTTGCCACCGGGTTGGTGGCCGCCACCTTGCTGGCGCTGGGACACGATCTGCTGTTCGGCGCGATGGGAGCGGATGGCGAGATGCTGCGCCAGATCAGCCTTTATATGCTGCCTTATGCGCTGGGCTTTCCGCTGCTACTGGCGATATCGGGGATGAACGGGGTGCTGCGCGCACAGGGTGCAGCCACCAGGAGCACGCTGATATCGCTGTGCTTTGCAGGGGCGAACTGGGCGCTTGACCCGATCCTGATCCATGGCATTTTCGGCTGGCAGGGCATGGGTATCGCAGGCGCGGCATGGGCCACGGTTGCGGGATGGGTGATCGGCGCTGCGTTGGGCCTTTATCTGCTGCGAAATGGCGAGGTGCCGTTCCGTCCGCGCCTGCTGCTGAGGGGCGATCTTGGCCCTTCGCTGCGCGCGGTGGGGCGCGTTGCGGTGCCTGCGGCGGTGACCAGTTCGATCAATCCGGTTGGCCTTGCGGTGATGACCGGCCTGCTGGCGGGCGCGGGCGAAGCGGCGATTGCCGGCTTTGGCGTTGGCGGACGCTTGCAGATTGCCGCCGTTGTGCCGCTGCTGGCGCTGTCCGGATCCATCGGGGCAATCGTGGGACAGAACTGGGGCGCGGGGCTGCCCGACCGTTCGCGCCTTGCCCTGGTGCAGGCGGGGCTGTTCTGCGTAGTCTACGGCTTTGCCGCCGCGCTGATCCTGTATTTTTCCCGCCATTGGCTGGCAGGGCTGTTTGCCAGCGATCCGGCCACTGTGGATGCCGCCGCGCGTTATCTGGAAATCGCCGTGTGGGGCTATGCCGCCTATGGCCTGTTCATCATGGGCAATGGCGCGTTCAACGCGCTCGACCATGCAGGCACCGCGCTGGCCCTGTCCGTGGCGCGCGTGGCGCTGGTGATGGTGCCCTTTGCCATGATCCTGCGCCCCTCATGGGGCGCGGATGCGGTCTATGGCGCCGAACTGGCCGCCAATCTGCTGGGCGGCGCGGTATCCATGGCGCTGGCGTGGTATTTCCTGTCGCACCGCCGCAAAGGGGATGCGACAGGATAGCGCATCAAAGCGGGCGGCTGGATCCGAAGAACAGCGCCTGGCTGATCGCAGCCTTCACCGTATCTTCCTGAAACGGCTTGGTGATAAGGTAGGTCGGTTCGGGCCGGTTGCCGGTCAGCAGGCGTTCGGGATAGGCAGTGATGAAGATCACGGGCACTTCGGCAATGGCGAGGATGTCGTCCACCGCATCAAGGCCGGACGAGCCATCGGCAAGCTGGATATCGGCCAGCACCAGACCGGGCATCCGCGCCTCCACCACTTCCACCGCCTGTGTGCGGGTGGCAGCAGTGCCGCAAATCTCGTGGCCGAGCGAGGAGACGAGATCTTCCAACTGCATGGCGATCAGCGGCTCGTCCTCGATGATGAGGACGCTGGTCGCGGCTTCGCGGTCGATCTCCGCAATCGCCTCTGACACCAGCGCGCGGACGGTTTCTTCATCCTGATCAATGATCTGCGCCGCTTCGGCAATGCTGAAATCTTCCACCGTGGTCAGCAGCAGCGCCTGGCGTGCGGGCGGGGTGATGCGGGCAAGCTGGTTCTGCGCTGCCAGTTCGTGCAGCGAAGCGCCGCGCGGATCGCCCACGGGTTCCAGATAAGCGCTGGCCCACAGCTTGCTGAAGGCGCGATAGAGCGGAACCCGACCGCCGCGAAGGCTTTCCGCCAGTTCGGCATCGGCAATCGCCGCTTCCAGCGTGGCCTTTACAAAGGCATCGCCGGTCGCCTGCGAACCGGTAAGCGCACGCGCGTAACGGCGCAGGAATGGCAAATGAGCGGCAATTTCAGCCCCGATCGACATGGAGGGTCCCTTCCCGGATTGAACTCTACCCCGGCCCAACGCGCTGCTGCGCCTGCGGTTCCCGGCTTACACATATTTTGCCGGATCAGGGGCATGATCGCCAAGGATAAAAATGTTGCGCCAGGCGGGAACCGGGCCGCGGGGTCGGCGTTATTCCAGTGTCACCGCCGAGACACCCCCCTCCCGTCCAAGCCGACGGTGACACGATCCCCAGGGCCTCCGTTCCCCCGAACGGAGGCCCTTTTTCCTGCGCCGCTTGGGGCCTCCGCTCCCCCGAACGAAGGCCCCTTTTCCTGCACCGCTACAGCTTCTTCGACCAAATCGTGTATTCGCGGTTGGGCTTGGAATTGATGGCATCGGCAATCGCCACCATTCCCTGATTGTCCTCCAGGATCCAGCCGACTTCGGCGCGGCGCGCGCCATATTCCACGGCGCTGCGACGGATATATTCGATCATCATGAAAGCGAGCTGGCTGGCCATGCGGCTGTTCTGCAGGCGCGTCACCACACCCATCAACGGCACGCGAAAGTTTTCGCATTGCGGATTGCGCAGCCACCAGAGCAGCTTGATCCAGTTGAACGGATACAGCTTTCCGCCCATGTGGATCAGCCGGGTATTGATATCGGGCAGGCTCATCATGAAGGCGACCGGTTCCCCATCCAGTTCCGCGATCATGTTGGTGCCTTCCAGGATGATCGGCTTCAGCTTCTTGCCGGCATAGGCCTTTTCCCGCTCGGTAAAGGGCACAAAGCCCCAGTTCTTCGACCAGGCTTCGTTGAGGATGCGGATGATGATCTGCGCCTCGTTTTCGAAGTCGGCCTTGTTCACGCGGCGGATGCGGATGCGGTCGCTTTTCTCCCCCATCGCCACGATCCGGTTGACGAGTTCGGGAAACCCTTCGCGCACATGGTCGAGATCATAGGTGTAAAGCTTCTTGGCGACTTCGTAACCGCCTGCGCTTTCCACCCAGCCCTGATAGGCGGCGTTGTGATGGCCCATCATGATCATCGGCGGATGATCGTGCCCCATGGTCAGCAGGCCCGGCTCCTCCCAGATCGACATGGACAGCGGCGCGACCACGCGTGTCATCCCCTGTTCGCGCAGCCAGTTTTCGGCAGCGCCAATCAGCGCGTGCATCACCGACTCGTCCTCGGCCTCCATCAGCCCCCAATTGCCCGTGCCGGGGCCCATGCCCTGCTCCACCGGCTGTGCCAGCGCCAATTCATCAATATGCGCCGAAATGCGGCCCACCACCCGGCCCTCGCGGCGGGCAAGGAAATATTGCACGCGCGCGTGGTCGTGAAACGGGTTGCGGCCGGGGGTGAGCAATTCCACCATATCCGCGCGCAGGGGCGGCACCCAATTGGGGTCATTTGCATTCAGCCGATAAGACAGATCGATAAAGGCATCGAGGTCGCGCTTGCCGGATACGGGTGCGATATCTATTTTGTGGTTCAAGCTGCGTGTTCCCTGATGCGTTCATGCGCGATTTTCAGTGCGTGTGCTTGGGCGGCGATGTCAAGCGCCGGTGGAACCGGATACGTGACCGAATATTGGCCTTGATCCGCGACAAAGCGGATACAGGGCAAAAATGCAAAGGTTTGGCCAAAGGCCGCAAGATGAACATGACCACTGCGATCGACACGGCCGGCGCCGCGCCGGTGAGGAAGTCCGCCATTGCGGACGATATGGCCATGTTGCGCGCCGCGGCGGAGCTTACCCGCGATATCTCGAAGGCCCGGCCGGATATCTATTGGCCCGATATGCTGGTCTCTGCCACGATCGGCTATGCCGCGCTGGCTGGCGCGATCCTGTTGCAGCCGGTGTGGCTGGCGGTGCTGAGCGGCGCGGTGGCGGTGATGGCGCTGTATCGTGCGCTGCTGTTCATTCACGAAATCACCCATCTGCATCGCAACGCCTTGCCGGGCTTCCGCACCGCATGGAACCTGCTGGTCGGCATCCCGATGCTCACCCCCAGCCTGATGTATGAACAGGTGCATACCATCCATCATTCGCGGATGCGTTACGGCACGGCGGAGGATCCCGAATATCTTCCGCTTGCGCTGATGAAGCCGTGGAGCCTGCCCGCCTTCATCCTTATTGCCGCGCTGGCTCCGGTGGCGCTGCTGTTCCGCTGGGGTGTGCTTGCACCGCTGGGCGCGGTGATTCCGGCGGTACGGCGTTTCGCGTGGGAGCGCGGCTCCTCGCTTTCGATCAACCCCGATTTCCGCCGCCGCGCGCCCGAGACGGAGGAGCAGCGCCGCTGGTTCGCCTGGCAGCAGGTGGGCGCAAGCATCTGGGCGCTGTTCGTCATGTCCACGCCCTTTTGGCTGGGGTGGAAGCCGCTATTGGTCGCCTTGGCGATCACTTCGCTGGTGGCGGTTTTCAACCAGTTGCGCACGCTGGTCGCGCATCTGTGGGAGAATGACGGAGATCGCCTGTCCACCACCGCGCAATATCTCGATTCGGTGAATGTGCCGCATTGGTCGGCGGCGATCTGGGCGCCGGTGGGCCTTCGATATCACGCCACGCACCATCTGCTGCCCAGCCTGCCCTATCACTCGCTGCACGAAGCGCATCGCCGCATTACCGCGCATCTGGGGGCCGGTTCGACCTATGACGGGGCAAACCACAAAGGCATGATCCCGCTGGTGATGAAGATCGCCCGCAGCACGATGCGGCGCGGCTAACCCCGTTTTCACGGCTGTAGCGCCCCTGTTGCACCAGGGCGCGCTTGCTGGTCTATTCCCCGGCGGAGAGATTGCCGGGAGGGGACCACCATGACCATGCGCCGCATAATTGCCGCTGCCTGCCTGATGCTGTGCGCCGCGTTCGGCCCTGCGCACCCGGCGCTGGCGCAGGAAGACGCACGTGCCATGCTGACGCGCGCGGCGGAGGCGATGGGCGGGCTGGAGCGGCTGCAAGGCCTGCATAACGTGGTCTACACCGGCTTTGGCCAGCGCGCCTATTTTCAGGGTGGCGGCAATATCACCGGCGATGCGCTGGCGCCCACCAAGTGGCAAGCGCTTGCCGATGTGCAGCGGACCTTCGATCTGTCGGACGATATGCTCCCCGGCGGCCGGGCGCTTTATCAGGAACGCTGGGGGCAGGAATTCCCCTTTGCCGGCCTGTTCGGGATGGACTTTCCGCGCCGCGAGACCTTGCAGACACGCGATCAGGTGCTCGACCACCCGCTGTCCGCCCTGCTGGCCGCGCTGCACCGGGGAACCACTCTGGGCGAGGTGACCGAGGAGGACGGGCTGCTGGTCGTCCGCTTCACCCTGAGCATGACACGGACCCCGGCGTGGATCGGGATCGACCCTGTCACCAACCTGCCGCGCTTTACCCGCTGGGTCGCCCCGCACACCAATCTGGGGGATCTGACGACGACGGCGTGGTTTTCCGGCTATCTCCCGTTCGCTGGCGTGCAGCTGCCGATGGGGCTGATGCAGGTGCTCGACTGGCGCGATCAGGTGAACCTGATGTTCCAGATCGATTCCTACCGTGTGAACGTGCCTGCCGAGCAATTGCCGCGCTTCCCGCTTCCCATGGCGGGACGGCCCGCCCCCGCCCCGCGGGCCGAGGTCACCCGCCTAGCCCCCGGCGTGTGGGACGTGCGGGTGAACGGCGCGGGCGGCGCGGTGGTGGAATTTGCGAACCGTCTGGTGATGTTCGAGGCCTATGGCGGCGAAGCGCAGACCTTGCTCCGCATCGATGCCGCCAACCGCCTCGTGCCCGGCAAGCAGGTGGAGGCGGTGATCGTGAGCCACCACCATTTCGACCATACTGGCGGCCTGCGCGCGGCTCTGTCGCGCGGGCTGGAGGTGATCTCGCACCGCGGCAATGAAGGCATCATCCGCGAAATGGCGGAGCGTCCCGCCGTGCATTTCCCCGATGCCCTTTCGCGCCATCCGCATCCGCTGCGCTTCATCCCGGTCGACGACCAGATGGTGCTGGAGGACGCGACGCGGCGGCTCGAACTCTACCGCGTGATCGAACACAGCCATATGCCCAATGCCGTGTTTGGCTATCTGCCGGCCGAGCGGATTTTGCTGGAAGGCGATCTGGCGGATGAGGCGTGGCAGCTCCACTGGTGGGGCAGCGCCTATGCCGCCAATATCCGCCATTATGGCATTGCGCCGGAAACCAATGTGCCGGTCCACGGGGCAGGCCCGATCCCGATGACGCAGGTGTTCGCCAATACGCGCCGGCAGATCGAAGCCGCAGGCGAATATTGCCGCACCGCGGAAGCGCGCGGACGTTTCGTGATGGGTTGCCCGGTGCAATACAATGTGGATGGGGCGACGACGCTGGAGCCGCGCTAAGCTATTCCTCGGTGCGGATCAGCACCGTCTCGCCCACCAGCAGGAACAGCACGAAAGGCGACCAGGCGGCAAGCAGCGGCGGATATCCGCCGAAACTGCCCATGGCCAGCGCGGCGTTCTCCACCACGAAATAGGCAAAGCCCAAGGCCATGCCGATCACCGCGCGGATGAACAGATTGCCGCTGCGCGCAAGGCCAAAGCCCGCCACCGCGCCGAGCAGCGGCATCAGAATGGCGGACATCGGGCCGGAAATCTTGGCCCACCAGCGCCCCTCCAGCTCCGCCGTGCGGCGGCCAGCCGCCTTCATCGCGGCAATCGAAGCAGCAAGCTGCGCCAGCGTTTCGGCATCGGCATCCACCCGCCGCAGCGCCACCTGATCAAGCGTGGTCCCCGGTGCGACCAGCAGCGGTGCCTCGGCCTTTTCGGTTTGCGTGGTGGCGACGGAGAAAATTTCGGCATCTTCCAGCAGCCAGCCCGGATTGGCCCAGGTGGCCCGCGATCCGGTAATCTGCCGCGCGATCATTCCGGCATCGTCGCGTTCGTAAAAGGTGACGCCGGTCAGCACCGTGCCGGCCCCCTGCCCGCTCAACTCGCGCGCCATCAGCACATCGTTGCCATCGTTGAAATAGACATTGGTGCGCAGATCGGGATCGGTGGGGATCGTGCCGTAATCCACCCGCTCCCACGCCTTGAGCGTAGCAGTCGCCCGCGTCACCACACGTTCGTTGAAGGTGAAGCTGGCGCCTGCCACCACCACCGCCACCAGCAGCAGGGGCGCCAGGATCTGGTGGGCTGAAAGGCCTGCCGCTTTCATCGCGGTCACTTCGCTGTTCTGGTTCAGCGTGGCGAGCGTGATGATGGTCGCCAGCAGCACCGAATAGGGCAGGAAGCGCTTCACCAATTGCGGCATCCGCAGCGAGGCATATTGCAGCAGTTCCGCCTCGCCATTGCCGGCATAGGCGAGGATGTCGCCCGTGCGGCTGAGCAAATCGAGCATCATCAGCACCAGCACCAGCATGGCCAGCACCGCGATGATGCGCACCGCGAACATCTTGCCGATGTAGAAGGTCAGTTGGCGCGAAGGGAAGAAATCAAGCAGCACGCAGGCCCCCTTCCTCTGAAGCGTCGGCATAATCCGCGTCATCGGCATGGGTAATGCCCCGTCGCCGGTCCCCGCGCCGCAGCAGCTTCTTCACGCTGCGCGCCAGCTTGCCATAGACATTTTCCAGCGCGCCAATCGGCTGCCCGCCGGGGACGAAGGCGATTTGGTAGAACATCCAGGCGATCAGGCAGAACAGCACCCCAAACGGCCCCCACAGCGCCAGAAAGGGATCGAGCCGGCCCAGCTGGGCCACGCTTTCGCCGTATTGGTTGATCTTGTGATAGGCGACCACAATGACGATCGACAGGAATATGCCCAGCGCCGATGTCGATCGTTTGGGCGGCACCGCCAGCGCCACCGCCAGCAGCGGGAGCATGATCATCATCACCACTTCGACCATGCGGTAATTGAAATTGGCAAGGCTGCTTTGCCGTTCCTCAACCGTCGCATCGCGGCTCCAGCCAATTTCGAGCAATTCGGGGATTACGAATTCGCGCGCATCCTCGCCCCTGGCGCGGAAGCGTTCAAGCGCAGGCAGATCGACCGGCAGATCGTGCTGGCTGAAGCTGAGCACGCGCGGGCTGCCATTGGGCACCGAATGGATGATGGTGCCATCGGTAAGCCGCAGGATGATGGTGTTGCGGTCTTCGCGATTGGCCAGAAACCGCCCTTCGCGCGCCGATATGGACAGCACCTGCCCCTTGTCATTCGCCACGCGGGCAAAAATGCCCACGAGCTGGCGTCCGTCATCGCGGCTCTCCTCGATCCGGAGAGCCATCCGATCCTCGATCGCGTTGAATTCGCCCACGCGGATCGATGCGCCCAGCGCGCCCGATTGCAGCTGGAACTCCATCTCCTCATACGCAAAGCGCGCCTTGGGCTGCATATAGCCGACAATGGCGAAATTGAGCGCCATCAGCGCAATCGTCATCAGATAGGGCACGCGCAGCAGGCGGAAATAGGACCAGCCGACCGCGCGCATCACGTCGAGCTCGCTGGTGGTGGCGAGGCGCCGGAACGCGAACAGGATGCCCAGCATCAGCCCCAACGGGATCGCCAGCCCGGCATATTCGGGGATGAGGTTCAGCAGCATCTGGAACACGATGTTGATCGGCCCGCCTTCGGTGGACACGAATTCGAACAATCGCAGCATCTTCTCCAGCATCAGCAGGCTTGCCGCCAGCACGAAAATGCCCAGCATCGGCACCAGCACGAGCCGGAAGATATAACGGTCTATAGCGGTGATGAAGCGGGACAAGGAGGGTGGTCTCGTTCAGGCGTGGAAGCGGCAGGGGGATGGTGTGGGATTGGACTGGACCACCCCGCCTTAACGCAGAATGGCGGCCGGGTCATGCACCCGATTGCCGAAAATGCGCAAGTGCGGGACATTTACCGCTTTGTCCGCAGGATAATCCATGAAATTCTCACACTTGGCCGGAATCGTCATCCGGTGGTCTTGGGGGATCAAACATGAAAAAGCTGACAGCCCTTGCGTGCTGCGCCCTGCTGGGCGCGTGTGCAAATACCAACACGGGTGAGATTTCCTATCGCCGGGCTACCCCGCCCGGCGATCTGGCAAGGGCGGCTGTGAACTACGAACAAAATTGCCCTGGCATATGGGGGGCCGCAGTAGACAGAAAATGCACTCTCTTTCTGGAGGCTCGGCTTGATCGGCAGAACATAGGCTTCGGTCGGCCTATCCAGTCGGGCGATGTCTATTCGATACGGCTGGATCACGGACTGATCGCCACCTTGTCTGAATTTGGCATAGGCCAGCGCTCCTACAGGCGCGTTCCCAATCCATTGGCCCCGGTTGGCGAAATCGTGGTTCTCGCCAATGTGTTCGAATTCGGCGATCAGAACCCGCGCTTCCTCGACCCTTCGGATGTCACGACGGCGCGCGTGATCTATTACAGCGATGACGTGTCGCCCAGCCAGGATCTCAACTTTTCGAACATTCCGCTTCTGGCTCCCAGCGAATATGGCGGCAATCCGGTAGGTATACAGATCATCGTGCTGGAACTGGATCGCACAAGCGGCCCGGCACAATCGCTCATCCGGCGCCTTGCCGAATTGGGCACGAGTTCGGGCCTTATTCCCGGCGGCCCGGTTGCTGAAACCTTGCTTTCGCTGGGCTCGTCGCTGCTGGAACAGAACAGCGACGACATGATCTTTGAATACCGGATGGTGCTGGACCCTGCTTCTACCGGCCAAGCGATCCCCTCATCTGCGCCTTTCGAGGAGGGGCGCTATGTCCTTCTGCGCACAGAATTCCGCAATACCGATATGCTCTGGCAGAATCTGCGTCTCGATCACAATGACGGGCGCCTTTACGAATATCCCTCGACCTCCGATCGTCCCGTTGCCACGGCCAATCGCACCTACTTCACGGTCAACGTTGTCAAGCACCCGGCCGGCACACGGCCATCCGGTTATGCTTTCACCACCCTTGCGACCTTCAACGAGAATCTGGAGCGCGCGATGAATGAAAGGGCTGCGCCGCTGAGCGAGGTCAACACCGTTCTGACGCGCGAATTGGCAAGGGTCAGGGCACGTTCGCTCGATGGCAATCTCGGTGCGGCCTGGACGGCAACAGTGGATAAGGCGCGCCTCTATTCCTCCTACTTGCCTGCCGCAGGCGAGACCTGCACCTTGACAAGGCAAGCCGAAGTGGAACGTGACCAAGCACGAATTGCGTTTTACAATAACGCCATAAGCTTCATCGAAGACTACAATGCGGCGAAAGGGGAGAAGGTTTCCGAGGCTGCGGGCGCGCCAGAGGTACTTGACCTGCCCGCGCGCAGGGCGATCCTGTCGCGGTTGGCGGAATATTTCGCGCCCTTCAACAACGACGGCAATGACCAGCTAAGCGCGGCCACCTTGTCCGATGTGAACGCGTTTGAAGCCCGGTTCCTGAATGCGGCATCGACGTTCGCCGACGCTGTCCTAAGGGAAGCGGGCCGGGCGGGCGAGAGGTCAAGCTGTGCACGGCTTGTGGCCGACAGCAAGGCGACGCCGTGAGCCGGGTTGACGTAATCCGCAAATTGTCAGGCCTGCGCGAAACTCACCCGCGCGCAATCACGCCTTTTCCAGCGTGCATTGCAGCGGGTGCTGGTTCTGGCGGGCGAAGTCCATCACCTGGTTGACCTTGGTTTCCGCCACTTCCAGCGGGAAGATGCCGCACACGCCCACGCCGCGCTGGTGGACGTGGAGCATCACGCGCGTCGCCTGTTCCAGATCCATCCGGAAATAGCGTTTGAGCACCAGCACCACGAATTCCATCGGGGTGTAATCATCGTTCAGCATCAGCACCTTGTACATACTGGGCTTCTTGGGCCGTGTGCGGGTGCGGGTGGCAAGGCCGACCTGTCCGCCCGTGCCGGGACCGCTTGCCCCGCCACCATCACCGGCATCATCGTCATCCCCCGCGAAAACGGGAAAGGCGGCCAGCGGCAACAGATGGGGATCATACGGGCAGGTCATCGGGCCTTGGAATATCGTATCCGCAATGCGGGGTGCAAGATGGCGCGCGCATTTTTGCCGCATGGCAGGCGCACGCGCATCGTGGCCCTTGGTCGGGTGGGGCAGGGTGGAATCGGCTGCCAAAGCAAACGGGCCGGGCAGTTGCCTGCCCGGCCCGCTCGTTTCGCCGGAAGGGAGAGAGGAGAGATTCCGGCGAGGGAGAGTTCGTGAAGGTGCCTCAGGCGGCCTTGGAAATCTTTTCGACCGCCAGGTTCACGCGCGCGGTGATCGGGGCCATCACGTCGTTCGCCAGCTTCATCGCGCTTTCGGGAGCCTTGCTGGTAGAGGCCATCATCGCGTCGAAATTGCGGCGCAGGATCTTGCCCTGAAGCTGGAACAGCTCGGTCGGGCTCTTCACGCTCGCCATTTCCTTGAGGTCGGCGGTCATGGTTTCGTAAGCGGCCTTGGCTTCTTCGGCATAGGACTTGGTCATGTCCTGCACGCCAGCGGCCAGGATCTTGCCGCTTTCGACCAGCGCTTCGACATTGCCCTTGGCCATTTCGGTCATTTCCGAAACCATGCCGGTGCCCTTGTCATAGGCTTCCTGCGCCTTGGCCTGCATTTCAGCCACGGCATCGGTCATCGACTTGCTCATCATGCCGGTCAGGTCGGCAGCGGTGTTCTTGGTAGCCATGATCTTTTCCTTCAATTCGGTAACAGTGGAGTTGACGGCGAAAGCAGGCACAGGCCGGGGGGTGGCCTTGCGTGCTGCCGGCTTTGCTCGCCGAGAGGCGGGTTTTGCGGATTTGGCCGAGGCCGGTTTGGCGGGCGCCGGTTTGGCGGGCGCCGGTTTGGGAGCAGCAGCCTTGGCGGCAGGCTCCTTCGGCGCCGACGCTGCCGGTGTGCCAACGGGCACATCGGCCGGCTTTGTGGCAACCGGCGCAGGCGTTGTCTGCTTTACAACAGGCACAGGCGAGGCGGGCGCGGGAACGGCAGCCTCGTCCGCCTTTGCGGGCGTTTCGGGCCTTGTTTCACTCTGCTCTGCCATGGTTCAACCTTTGTTGCGTGCTTCGTCCATCGACGCGCAAATGCGTCATGTTGCATCGCACAATAAGTATGGAAGGGACGCAAGTCAAGAAAAATGGTGCAGTGCACAATTTGGTCATATCGGGCCACTTTGCGGCACTGATATGACCAGCGAGCGGCGTTACCGCTGGCGCACGTACAAACCGGGCGCATCATCCAGCGCCGGGTTCCCCCTGCCGCCGGGAATGCGGCGCCCGCTGGCCTTGACGCGCGCAGGGTTGAGGCTCTCCACCCACGCCAGCCAATCGGGCCACCAGCTGCCCTTGTGTTCGTCCGCCACGGACACAAAATCCTCCAGCGTTGGCGCATCCGCCGGGCCGGTCCAGTACTGGTATTTGTTGGCCGATGGCGGGTTGACCACGCCGGCGATGTGTCCGCTGCCCGCCAACACGAAGCGCACCGGGCCGTGCAGCTGCCCCAGCATCCGGAACACGCTTTCGGGCGGGGCGATGTGATCCTCGCGCCCCGCCTGCACATAGGCGGGAACGGTAATGCGCGTCAGGTCGATCGGCGTGCCATCCGCTTCCAGCGCATCGGGCACCACCAGCTGATTGTCCCGGTAACAATGCTGCAAATAGGCCTGGTGCCATTTGGCCGGCAGGTTGGTGACATCGCCGTTCCAGTACAGCAGGTCAAAGGCCGGGTAATCCTCGCCCAGCAGATAATGATTGACCACGTAGTTCCAGATGAGGTCCGTCCCGCGCAGCAGGTTGAAGGTCGCGGCCATGTAGCGCCCATCCAGATAGCCGCCCTGGCTCGCCTGCCGGATCAGTTCCATCTGCGCATCGTCGATGAACAGCTTCAATTCCCCGGCGTGGGAGAAATCCACCTGTGCGGTCAGGAAGGTGGCGCTGGCAACCTTGTCGGCCTGCCCCCGGCGTGCCAGCACCGCCAGCGTCGCGGCCAGCGTGGTGCCCGCCACGCAATAGCCGATAGTGTGCACGGCGGGAACCTTGAGCCGGTCGCGCACGATATCGATCGCCGCGATCTGCGCGCGCACATAATCATCCCAGCCCACATCGGCCATGCTTTCATCCGCCGAACGCCAGCTGACGAGCAGCACCGACAATCCCTGCTCCACTGCCCAGCGCACGAAGCTTTTGGCCGGGTTCAGGTCGAGGATGTAGAACCGGTTGATCCACGGCGGAAAGATCAGCAGCGGCACCGCCAGCACGCTTTCGGTCGTGGGCGTGTAGTGGATGATTTCGAACAGCCGGCCGCGGTAGATCACCTTGCCCGGTGTCGCTGCCACATTCTCGCCCAGCACGAAGCGGCTGGTGTCGGTGTGCGTCAATTGCCCCTTTTCCAGGTCGGCCGCCAGCCGCTGCATCCCTTTGACAAGGTTTTCGCCCTGGCTTTCGATTGTCCGCTCCAGCACCACCGGGTTCATCAGCGGAAAATTCGCCGGGCTCATCGCGTCCAGCGCCGCGCGGGTGGCAAAGCGAAGCTGGGCCCGCTCCTCCTCGTCCAGCCCGTCCACCGCGTCCACCGCCTCGGCCACGCGTTCGGCCAGCAGCAGATAGGTCTGATGGATCAGTGCAAACACCGGCTGGTCGCGCCAGCGCGGATCGGCAAAGCGGCGATCGGCCCGTGGGAAATGCGGATCGATCGCGCCGGCCTGTGCGTCCTGTTCCTCACCCTCTGGCGTGAAGTGGGCGAGGATGCGATCCCACAGTTCTGCCCCTTCTTCCCACAATTGCGCCTGCCGCGCCGGGTCCAGCGCGGGAAACTGGCGCTGCATCGCCTGCGCCATGTCCAGCCATTGCGCCGGATCCGCCCAGAAGGGAAAAGGCATTGCCCCGCCCTGCCCGTCGGGCCGCGAATTGAGGCGGAACCACTTGTCCTGAAACGCGAGGATGGACGCGCCCAGCGCGTCGATATCCTGCTTGTCCGGCAGCGCTTCGGCGGCGGCGGGGACGAAGGCCGCCATCACCTGCCGCGCGGCTTCACCCTGGATGCGCAGCAGTTCGGTGAAGATATCCGCGGCATCGCTGCCGCCGCCCTTTGTGACGCTGCCCTTGCTCATGCCGTCAGCATAAGCAGGAAAATCGCCGATGAGGAGACACAGATTGCCACGCACCCTCTTGGGCAAGGGCAAGCAAGCTGTTAGCGGCGCGTTGCGCAAAGCAGCGGATTCGTCCACATTTGCGTAGAGCCTATCAACCTGTCTTTTCGAAAGTGCCCATGGATACCGAATTCTACCGCATGAAGCGCCTGCCGCCCTATGTCATCGCCGAAGTCAACGCGATGCGCGCGGCCGCCCGTGCGGAAGGGCGCGACATCATCGATCTGGGCATGGGCAATCCCGATTTGCCGCCGCCCCAGCACGTGATCGACAAATTGTGCGAAGTGGCGCGCGATCCGGGCGCGCACGGCTATTCGCAGTCCAAGGGGATTCCGGGGCTTCGCCGCGCCCAGGCCGCCTATTACGAACGGCGCTGGGGCGTCGAAGTCGATCCCGAACGCGAAGTGGTGGTGACGCTGGGTTCGAAGGAAGGCCTCGCCAGCCTTGCCACCGCCATCACCGCACCGGGCGACACCATTCTGGCCCCCAATCCCAGCTATCCGATCCACACATTCGGTTTCATCATTGCCGGCGCCAGCATCCGCAACGTGCCGACCACGGCGGATGACCGCTATTGGGCGGAACTGGAAAAGGCGATGAACTTTACCGTGCCGCGCCCCACGGTGCTGGTGGTGAATTACCCCAGCAATCCCACCGCCGAAGTGGTGGATCTGGCCTTTTACGAAAAGCTGGTGGACTGGGCGCGCTTCCACAAGGTGTGGGTGCTGTCCGATCTTGCCTATTCCGAACTGTATTACAACGGCAAGCCGACCCCCTCGATTCTGCAGGTCAAAGGGGCAAAGGATGTGGCGGTGGAATTTACCAGCCTGTCCAAGACCTATTCGATGGCCGGCTGGCGCATCGGCTTTGCGGTGGGCAACCAGACGCTGATTGCCGCGCTGACGCGGGTGAAAAGCTATATCGATTACGGCGCCTTCACCCCGATGCAGGCCGCCGCCGTTGCCGCGCTCAACGGCCCGCAGGACATCGTGGAGCAGAACCGGCAGCTTTACCACAAGCGGCGCGATGTCATGGTGGAAGCCTTCGGCCGCGCTGGCTGGGACATTCCTGCCCCGCCTGCCTCGATGTTCGCCTGGGCGCCGCTGCCACCGGCGCTCAAGGAAATGGGTAGCCTGGAATTTTCCAAGCAATTGCTCACCCATGCCGAAGTCGCGGTGGCGCCGGGCGTGGGCTATGGCGAGGATGGCGAAGGCTTCGTGCGGATTGCCATGGTGGAAAACGAACAGCGGCTGCGCCAGGCGGCCCGCAACATCAAACGCTATCTGCAAAGCATGGGTGTGAATTCAACGGCCGCCTGATCGCGCATTATTGACCGGGTCCGCAATCATCCCGGACTTGTCTTCACGCCCGATTGCCTTTGCCATGCACAGCCCACAATGGCGGGAGTGGCAATGTGAAAACATTCGGCTGGGTCGCTGCCGAAGAAATGCCCGCACCGCAATGGGATTTGCGGCAGGCGGGATGGACGCTGTGCCACGGGCAGGGGGGGCATCGCGCCGATTGCCGGCACGTGCTCGCCTGCGATGTGCGTCGCCTGACGCCGGCGCAAAGGACTGGCCTTGCCGAAGCCGACCGGCCCGCCTGGCGGCTTATCCTGATCGGGGTGGAAGAGCCGGCGGAACGCGCGCACCTGCTTTCCATCGGTTGCGCCGAAGCCCTGCCCGCATCCACCACGATTGCCGAACTCGCGGCCCGCGCGCGGCGGGTGGCCGATATGTTCGATCTCTTGCCCCGCTGGCGGCTGCTGGGGCCGCTGACGCTTGACCTGTTTCACCGCGATGTGCGCCACGGCACGCGCTGGCTGAACCTGCATCCGCGCGAATTCGGTGTGTTGTGGCGGCTGGCTGATAATCCGGGCGAGGCGGTGACACGCGCACAATTGCTGGCCGATGTCTGGCGGCTGGCGCACGAGCCGGGCACCAACAGCGTGGAAGTGCACGTCTCGCGCCTGCGCGCCAAGCTCGCCTCTGCCGGGTGCGAGCGGCTGGTCGAAACGGTGCCGCAGGGCGGCTACCGGCTCGGCGGCAATGCCCCTTTCATGTTCGGCCGGCCGCCCGCCGGAGCCGACCGTCTGGATCGTTTCTTGCGCGATCTCGACTGGAACGGGGTGGGCCAGAATTCGGCGTCTCTACCCGATGACGCCTATGTGCGACAGTCTGCCACAAAATCGCCGCTAGCCTAGCGACGCGTGCCGCATTATCGTCCTGCCTACGTTCCTGGGAGAGAGGATCACCAATGACGAGCCAAGCGGCCCGTACGCTCGACGTTACGCAATTCCTGCAAGAGGTCGAACCGCAGCGTTTTGTAACCCTGCGGCTGCCCTTCCTTCGCAAGGGGTTCAATACGGGGTTGACCGCGTATCACCTGCAATTGCTGCTGCTGTGCAGCCTGGTGACTTTTTTCGACGGACAGGATTTCTCCGCGCTCGCCTATGCCCTGCCCTATATCCGCGACGATATGGCGCTGACGAACGAGATGACCGGCTATGTCAGCGCGGCAGCGTTTCTGGGGCAGATGATCGGATCGCTGTTCGGCTCCTATCTGGGCGATATCTTCGGGCGGCGGCCGGTGATCATCGCCTGCACCATTGGCAGCGCGGTGTTCACCACCATTGTCGGCTTTGCCGGATCTGCGGAACAGTTGATCGCGCTGCGCTTCATTTCAGGGCTGGCGATCGGCGGACTGCTGGCCCCGGTCTGGGCGCTGAGCATTGAATCCATGCCCAAATCCATGCGCGCCACATCGGTTACCGTCATCATGATGGGCTTTTCCTTCGGCGGCGCGTCGGCGGCGCCCATCGCCAACTGGGTGGCACCGGTGCTGGGCTGGCAGGGCATTTTCTGGGTGTGCGGCGCCATGACCGGCGTGTTTGCAGCTGTGCTGTTCTTCACCCTTCCCGAAAGCGCGCGCTGGATGGTGGCGAAGAACCTGCCCAAGGAACGCATTGCGCCGGCGCTGACCCGGTTCAACCCGGCCTTCCGCGCGGAGGATTACGACGCCTTCACCCTGCCCGATGAGCGCAAGACAACCGACAGCGCCAACCCGCTGCTCAAGTTCCGCGAATTGTTTATCGGCGCGTTGCTGATCGTGACCCCGCTGATCTGGGCGGCCTATTTCTTCTCCAGCTTCGCCATCTACCTGAAAAGCAGCTACGGCGTGATCTTCATGGAGAATCTGGGCATGGCCCGCACCGATGCCGCCTGGCTGGGAAGCGCATCGGGCATCATGGGTGCGATCGGCGGGGTGATCTTGCTGATGCTGACCGAAAAGCGCGGGCCGGGCTGGATTGCACTCGCCCCTCTCATCGCCCTGCCCTTCACCCTGCTGATCGGTCTCGACATGGTGGAAAGCGGGCCGTGGTTCGTACCCTTCCTGCTGATCAGCGCGACGCTGGTGGGCGCCGGGCACGCGGCGGTGATTTCGATCACCAGCATCTATTACCCCAGCGCGGTGCGCGCCACGGGTGGCGGGTGGGCCAGCTTCATGGCCAAATTCGCCGCGGTTGCCGCGCCGATTTTCGGGGCGCAATTCCTCGCCGGACGGCAGGGCGCGCTCGATGGCTATATCTTCACCGTGGGCTGCCTGCTGGGCATTGCGGTATGCGTGCTGGCGCTCTCGTGGTTTGCGCGTGGCCTGCGCGAACGGGCCAGTGCGCCCGCCCCTCAACCCGCCGAATAGGACGATTGCCACGATGACCCTGCGTTCGCTCGCCGCCAATTCCCCCAGCCGCCGCGCCAATTGGCGGGCGCTGGGCCTGTCGGCCGAAGACATGGAAAAGCCCAAGATCGCAGTGGTCAATTCCAGCAGCGAACTGGCGATCTGTTACGCGCACCTCGATGGCATCGCGCAGATGGTAAAGGAAGAAATCCGTGCAGCAGGCGGCGTGCCGTTCGAAGTGCGCACCGCCGCACCATCCGATTTCATCACCGGCGCGGCCAAGACGGGCAGCTATATCCTGGCCGGGCGCGACATCATCGCCAACGATATCGAAGTGCAAGTGGAAGCCGCGCTGCTGGACGGCATGATCTGCCTGACAAGCTGCGACAAGACCCCGCCGGGCCATCTGATGGCAGCCGCGCGCCTCAACATCCCCACCATCCTCGTCATCGGCGGATACCAGCAGGCGGGCGAGATTGATGGCGAGCCGGTGGATGTGGAGGATGTCTGGTCGGGCCAGATCGGCGTGCGCTTTGGCAAGCAGCCAAAGTTCCCGGTGAAGGACATGGCCGAAAACGCCATTATGGGCCCCGGCGTGTGCGCAGGCATGGCCACCGCCAACACCATGCATTGCGTGGTCGAGGCGCTGGGTATGTGCCTGCCCGGCCATGCGCCGGTGCGCGGCAACAGTCCCAAGATGCAGGCAAATGCCCGTGCCGCCGGGCGCCGCATTGTCGAGATGGTGCACGAGCAACTGCTGCCCCGCCAGATCCTGACCGAACACGCCTTTCGCAACGCAGTCGCCACAGTGCTGGCCGTGTCGGGCAGCATCAACGCGATCAAGCATTTGCAGGCGACCGCCGTGGAAGCCGAACTGGATCTCGACATTTTCACGCTGTGGGAAGAAATGGCCGATGTGCCCGTGCTGTCGGCCGTGCGCCCCACTGGCCATGTGCGGATTGAACAGTTCGAGGATGCAGGCGGCGCGCGCGCGGTGCTGAAACGGCTGGAAGACCGGATCGATACGCAGGCGCTTACCTGCACCGGAAAGACGCTGGCGGAGAACCTCACGGGATATGTCATCCCCGGCCCCGATGTGATCCACGCCATGGACGATCCCGTCAGCGAAGGCCCGGCCATTGCCATTCTGAAAGGCAGCTTTGCCACCAGCGCGGTGGTGCGGCTCGGCATCCGCGATGGCAGCCGGCCGGAGGAATTCGTCGGCCCTGCGCGTGTGTTTGAAAGCACGGCGGAATGTCTGCAGGCGATCGAGGACGGCGTGGTGCAGCCCGGCGATGTCGTGATCAGCCGCAATCAGGGGCTGGTGGGCGGCCCCGCCATGGGCGGCAGCGCCTCGCTGATCCTGTTCGCGCTGGATGCCGCTGGCCTTGCCAAGGAGACCGCCTTTGTCACCGACGGGCAGCTTTCGGGCCTGTGCCTGAAAGGGCTGACCGTGGCCGAAGTATCGCCCGAAGCGGCCACCGGCGGCCCCATTGGCAAGGTGAAGAGCGGCGACATTGTGCGCATCAGCGTGGCGAACCGCAGCATCGACCTCGATGTCCCGGCCGAAGAACTGGCGAGCCGCGAAGGCGTGGGCGTGCGCGTGCCCGCCACCGGCTATTTGTCCACCTTCCGCCATACGGTGCGCGGGCTGGAGACCGGCGGCGTTCTCTTGCCGGAGTAATTTAGGCTCACAAGGCCTTGCATCCCCATTTGTCGGAGTTATCAAGGGCACCATGTCCTTGATAATGCGCCCTCTCATCGCCCTGGCCTGCGCTCTACCGCTGGCCGCCTGTTCGCAGTCCCATGCCACGGTCGCATTGCCCGCCATCAGCGCCGCGCCGGTGGCCGCATCCACTCCGCTGCAACCGGGCGACACCTTCCGCAACATCGGCAACCCGCTGATCCGCGACCGGCATACCGCCGACCCCGCCCCGCTGGTTGTGGGCGATACGCTCTACCTCTATGTCGGCCATGACGAGGCGCGCGGCGAGCAGATGTTCAACATCACCGAATGGCTCGCCTATTCGACGAAAGATATGCAGAGCTGGACCTATCACGGCCCGATCATGCGCCCCACCGATTTCAGCTGGGCCAGCCGCGATGCATGGGCCAGCCAGGTGCATGAAAAGGATGGCCGCTTCTGGTTCTACACCACGGTAGAGCATGATGAAGCGCAGGGCTCGCACGGCAAGGCGGTGGGCGTGGCGGTGGCCGACAATCCTCTAGGCCCCTTTGTCGATGCCCGGGGCAGCGCACTGGTGCGCAACGAGGACACCAACGGCCCGCATCACTGGGACGATATCGACCCCACCGTGTGGACCGAGGAGGACGGCACAAGCTGGCTGATCTGGGGCAATGCCGAAATCAAGATTGCCAAGCTGGCGCCTGACATGATCAGCATCGACGGCCCCATCCGCCTGATCGATGTGCCCGATTTCGAAGAAGGGCCGTGGGTCTTCAAGCGCGGCGACCTGTATTATCTGATGTATGCCAGCATGGACAAGGCGATCAGCCCGGACGAGCGTATCTCCTACGCCACGGCGACTTCGATCGAGGGGCCGTATACATGGCGCGGCGAAGTCACCGGCTCTGCCGCCAACAGCTTCACCATTCACCCCGGCGTGGCCGAATTTCAGGGCGAATGGTATCTGTTCTACCATGTCGGCACGCTGGATATCGGCGATCAGCCGGGCGGACTTGGCCGCCGCGCGGTGGCGGTGGAACGGATGGAGTTTGACGCAAACGGCCTGATCCTGCCGGTGCAGCACACCGCGCATGGCATCCTGCCCCGGCCGTGAGAGCAATTGGCTGTTCGGTAGCGCTCGCAGCGGCTTTCACTGCCCAACCCGCACCGGCACAACCCCATCAGCCCCCTGCCCTTACGGTGGAGCATTGGACTCTGCCGGGGGGCGCGCCCGTGCCGATTACGCTGCAAGCCGGGCGCAGCGGCTTGTCTGGGCCGGGCGAACCTGCCTTTTCCGGCGCGGCTGTGCCTGCGGGCGATTTCACCCTGACCGCCACTCTTGCCTATCAGAACCTGCGCGATGGCGATGAGGCGGGCCTCGCCCTGCGCGGCGCGAATGGCGGCTGGGTCTCGATCCAGCTGGAACATATCACCCCGGCCTTGCTGGTCGCCGCGCGCCGCCATGCGCCGGGCGAACCGCAGGTGCATGGCCGCTTGATGGCGACCACTGCCGTGCCCGGCTGGTATGAAGGGCGCATCCGCCTGCGCATGGAGCGCAGCACCGGGCAGATCAGAGTGTCTTATGCCCTCGAAGGCGGTGAATGGCAGACGCTTGGCCCGCCCTTGCGCGACCCCACCGGCGACACGGCACAGGCAGGCGTGTTCGCGGTGGACGGGGCAGAGCGTTAGGCCGTAAACTCATAAACTGACTTGCGCGGCGCGGGCGCGGCTGATTCAAGGCTTCGGGAAGGAGTTTTGGATGACGCGTCGTAGATTTGAACTGACCGATGATGAGTGGCTGGTGATCGAGCCGTTGTT